>JBAZZO010000011.1 GCA_041658765.1 Coriobacteriia bacterium
ACCATGCTCGGCTTGAAGCGGCGCAGCAGCAGCGAGCTGCTCACGACGCTGACGCTCGAGAGCGCCATCGCCGCTCCGGCTATCTCGGGGCGCAGCAGCCCGAAGGCCGCGATGGGGATGCCCAGCGTGTTGTACCCGAGCGCCCAGAAGAAGTTCTGGTGGATCTTGCGCATCGTGCGCTTCGAGAGCTCGATGGCGGTGACGACGTCTCTAAGGTCGTTCTTGATGAGCACGATGCCGCCGGTCTCCATCGCCACGTCGGCGCCGGCACCCATCGCTATCCCGACGTCGGCGGCAGCCAGCGCCGGGGTGTCGTTGATGCCGTCGCCGACCATGGCGGTGATAAGGCCCTTCGCCTGGAGCTTGCCGACCTCCTCGGCCTTGTGCTCGGGAAGGACCTCGGCGAGCACGTGGTCCGGAGCTATGCCGGCCTGGGCGGCTATGGCCTCGGCCGTGCGGCGGTTGTCGCCGGTGATCATGTAGACGGCGACACCCATCTTGGTCAGGCGCGCGACCGCTTCCGCGCTCGCGGGCTTCAGGGTGTCCGCCACGGCGATGAGCCCTGCCGCGGCGCCGTCGATGGCGGTGAGCATGACGGTCTTGCCCTGCGCCTCGAGGCTCTCGATACGGCTGGCGTACGCCGAGATGTCGACGCCCTCCCTGGCCATGAGCTTGCGGTTACCGAGAGCGACACGCCGTCCTTCGACGATACCCTCGACCCCGTGGCCGGGGACCGCGGAGAAGCCGGTGACCTCGGGAAGTACGACGCCCAGGTCGTTGGCGTGGTTCACGATCGCCTCCGCCAGAGGATGCTCGGAGCTACGCTCCAGCGCCGCCGCGAGACGGAAGACGCTTGTCGCCTCGAAGCCGGTGAAGGCCTCACTCTCGGTGACGATGGGCTTGCCGTGCGTGAGCGTGCCGGTCTTGTCGAAGACGATCGCCTTGATCTTGTAGGCGGTCTCTAAGGCCTCTCCGCTCTTGATGAGGATGCCGTTCTCGGCGCCCTTGCCGGTGCCGACCATGATGGCGGTCGGGGTGGCCAACCCCAGCGCGCACGGGCAGGCGATGACGATGACCGCCGTGCCTGCGAGAAGCGCCGCCACGAACGTGGAGCCGGGCACGAGGAACATCCACACGAGGAAGGTGAGGATCGCCACCCCCACGACGGCGGGGACGAAGACCGCCGAGATGCGGTCCGCGAAGCGCTGCACCGGGGCCTTGGAGCCTTGAGCGTCCTCCACGAGCTTGATGATCTGGGCGAGTGCGGTGTCCGCGCCCACCTTCGTAGCGCGGAAGCGGAAGGAGCCGAGCTTGTTCATCGTCGCGCCGATGACGGTGTCGCCCACGTTCTTCTCCACCGGGATCGACTCGCCGGTCAGCATCGACTCGTCGACGGCCGAGGAACCGTAGGTGAGGACGCCGTCGACCGGGATCTTCTCGCCGGGGCGCACGACGACGATGTCTCCCGCGATGACCTCTTCCACCGGGACGTCGATCTCGACGTCGCCTCTAACGACCCTGGCCGTCTTGGCGGCCAGCCCCATCAGCTTCTTGATCGCGTCGCTCGTCTTGCCCTTCGCGCGCGCCTCGAGGAGCTTGCCGAGGATGACGAAGGTGACGAGAAGTGCGGCGGTCTCGTAGAAGACCGGCTGGCCTTCGAGCGAGGGCACGAAGGTGGCGGCCAGCGAGTAGAAGTAGGCCGCGGACGTGCCGATGGCGATGAGCGTGTCCATGTTGCCGCTACGGCGCTTGAGCGCGTGCCAGAAGCCACGGTAGAACTGGGCGCCCGCTATGAACTGCACGGGGGTGGCGAGAGCGAACGCGAGGTACTTGCCGATCATCATCGGGTCCCAGGCGCCGCCGAAGGTGGTCGCCAGCAGCTCCGCGACCTTCATCGGGATGACAGTCATGAACGGCGGGACCATAGAGACGAGGAAGGCGGGGACAGCCAGCAGAAGCGAGAAGATGAACAGCGTGCGCTGGCGGGCGGTGTGCGCCTGCTGCGCGAGGCGCTGGGCGTCCTCGCCCGCGGGGGCTGCCTTCTTCTCCGCCTTAGGGGCCGCTACGTGATCGAACTTGGGGATGGCGCCGTATCCGGCCTTCTTGACGGCCGTGATGATGTCGTCGACGGATACGACGGCCGGGTCGAAGTCGACCGAGGCCGTCTCGGTGGCGAGGTTGACGCTGGACTTCACGACGCCGGGGAGCTTGGCCAGCGTCTTCTCGACGACCGCGGAGCACGACGCGCACGTCATGCCGGTGATGGCGAAGGGCGCGGTGGTGACGGACGCGGGGACGGGCGCCGCAGGGGCGGGCGCGACGACCTCCGGCTCCGGAACGACCGGCGCGGGAACGTAGCACGCGGGCGTGGCCACCGGGGCCGCCTCTGGCCGTGCCACCACGGGCACGAAGCCGCACGAGACCGCGACACGCGCTACGTCGGTGTCGGTGCAAAGATCGGTGTCTGCCATGAGGATGAGGGTGCCCTTCTCCGCGTCGGCCGAAGCCGCTTGGACTCCGGGCTCGCGGAGCAGCCGCGTAACGAGCAGCTGCTCGCACGAACGGCACTTCATCCCCTCGATGCCTACGCGCATGACGCGCGTCGTCTTGGTGGTGGTTGTCATCTTCGTCTCACTCCCTACTCCGCTACCAGGGTGCCGTGCACCATGTGCATGCCGCAGCTGAATGGATACTCGCCCGGCTCGAGCGCGGGCAGACTGACTACAGCGCCGCCCTGCTCGAGGTCGGCTTCGATGCCGAGGCCTTCGAAGACGACCCTCCCGAGGCAGCCGTGCCCCTCGGTGAAGGTCAGCTCCACGGGTATGCCGGCAGCGACGATGATCCTGTCCGGCTCGTAGCCGTCGGTCACACGCACCGTCAGGCGCTGCACCGTCTGGATGGCGGCGCGGGCGGGCGGGGCGGGCGGCTCCGGCGTCATGCCGAGGACGGCTTTCTCCTCGACACTCAAGTGATCGTCGCCCGCGATGCGCTCGAGCGGCGTCGCGGTGACGGACGTCGGCGCGAGCCCGGCGGTCACGACCGCCCGCACGATCTCGTCGTGCAGGTCGTGATCGGCCGACGAGAGGGCTACGAGGCGCCGCCCCCTGTCGATCGAGACGGTCTCGACGCCGTCGATGTCGAGCACGTGCATCGTCACGAGCGCTTCTCCCGAACGGCATGTGATGCCTTCGAGGCCGACGCTGTAGACGTCCGTGTACGTGATGGGTGTCATCTTCGTCTCACTCCCTACTTGACCACTATGCTGCCGAAGACCATCTGCATGCCGCACGAGAACGCATAGGTCCCAGGCGCGAGAGCGGCCAGCTTGACCGTCTTCGCTCCGCCGGAAAGGTCCTCGAAGAAGCCGAGGTCCTGCGACTGGACCTGGGCGAGGCAACCGCCGCCCTGGCCGAACGTGATCTCGGCGGGGACGCCCGCCTTCAGCTCGATCGTCGTCGGATCGTAGTAACCCTTCGAGAGGTCGACCGTGATGCGCTGGACGTCGCCCTCGATCGTGGCGGTCTTCGTGGTGGCCGCGCCCGCGGGCGCTCCGCCGCCGCAGCAACCGCCACCGCAACCACCGGCAGCCGCGCCGGAACCGTCGGCCGTAGCGGCCGGGAGGGCCGCGACCGCCTCGGGCAGAGCGGACGCGGTCGCGGCGCCGGTCTTGGCACTAGCGTACGAATAGGTGCCGAAGAACGCGGCGGCGGCGAGTATGGCGACCACCGTCCAGCGACCGCGCTGGACTTTCGGTTCGGGCGCCTTGGCCGCTGTCTTCTTCGTCGTCTTCTTGTTGGTCGTGGTGCTCATGTCGTTCGTCCTTCCGTCGGTGCGCCTTTTCCGCGCACGTGTCTTTATCCGAAGTAGCCGCCGAAGCCGAGTCCGAGAATGGCCGCCGCGAGGACGACCGCCCCGGCGAGGATCACCTCTACCGGCTCGAGGCCAAGGAAAGCCCCACTGCGGACCGGTACCGGCGCCGGATGAGAACCGCGCTTCTTGGCGGCAGGCGCCGCGGGCTCGGGAACGGCCTTGCGCCGCCTGATGATCTGCCATCCGGCGAGAGCCGCCAGTCCCAACAGCGCCGGGACCGCGAGGGGCGGGACGGTGGCAGCGCGCGCCGCAGCGCCTGCCCCCACTTGGAGCGTGCCGGCCATCATGCCCATGCCGCACGTGAGCGTGTACGAGCCCGCGGGACTCGCGGGGATGTCGACCGCCGTGATCGCGTTCGGCGCCAGGTTCACGAGCACGCCGAGCTGCGGGACTGCTATCTGAGCCGAGCAGGCGTTCTCCTCGCGGCGGTCGACGAGTAGGCGCACGGGCTTGTCGGCCGGGATGCTGAGGGCCTGCGGCTGGAAACGCACGTTCTCGATGACCAGCGGGACTTCCACGACGCCGTCGGCGCCGGTCGTATAGGCCTCGGCCGACTGGACGGGGGCGGGAGCGCCGACGAAAGCCTGCTTGATCGTATTCGCGGTGACCGGGGAGCCGACGAGCATGGCCCCGCGATTCACCATCACGAGGCCGAGGACCATCACCAGAACAGCAGCGACGACGAGCATGCGCTGCTTGAACTTCGCGCCGAGAGCGCCCGAGACCGCGCCGAAGCCGAGCATCAGCGGCATCGTGCCGAGACCGAATCCCAACATCGCTATGGCACCCGCCACCGGGGTGCCGGTGGCCGCGGCGGCGAGCTGGGCGGACTGGAGCGGCCCGCACGGCATGAGACCGGTGATCAATCCGAAGGTGATCGGCGTCGCGATGCTGGAACGCCCGGCGTTCGCATCGGAGACCGCCCGCTTGCGAGTGCGGGAGAGCAACGTCATCAGGAATCTCGGCGGGCGGAACGAGAGCGCTCGCAGCGCGGGAAACTTCCCGGTCATGTTCAGGCCGAGCGCCACCATGAACACGCCGGCGCCGATCGTCACCCATCCGCGTACGCCGCCGAGATCGAACGCCGAGCCGATCAGGCCGAGCAGAAGCCCTACGAGCATGTAGCTCGTCAGTTTGGCGGCGTGGTATGCGAAGTGCGGAGTCATGCGGCCGAGCAGCGGACCGCTCTGGTCGCCCTTGACCGCGTACGTGAGCACCATGCTGCCGCACATCGCGACACAGTGGATGCTCGTCACAAGACCCACGCCGAACATGGGGAGGAACAGGTTCACGGTATCCTTCGCCTCTCGTCATCGCCATCGGGACACCACGCGCTTTCTTGCGCGCGGGAGAGGACCGTACGACCGAGAGCCGCCGTTTTCAGGGGCGGATCGGGCGACGGCCGATGGCGCGGATCAGATCCGCAGACGGGAGGTGTCGAGAAGCGGCTGTGGTGGCGGTCCCACGACTTGCCGGGACGTCGCCTGCGCCGCGAACGCGAGCGTGTCCTCCGGATGGAAGACGGCTACAGCGGTCGCGTGGGAGTGTGTGGTGGAGTGGGTCACGGCAGCCACGCCGGTCGAGACCGGGCGCATGTCGTTGCATGCGGCGCTCAGAGAGTACCCGCCGTCGACGCCGCACGTCTCGGGACTCATGACCGGAGCCATGGCCTTCGCGCACCGGGGAGTCGCGCACGCGGGAGCGGTCACGCCGACGAACCCCACGAAGAGGGCCAGCGTCACTATCGCTATGCGCACGTGGGTTCGGCTCATGCCGTGAGCGTATCGCAAGACACGTGCCAAATAGCGCACTAAGAATGTGCGCGGAACCGCCGTCAGCGCACCAGCCGGGTGCGGAGCCATCCGGCGAGCTGCTCCTCCGATATCTCCCCCGCGGCCAGGTCCAACATGACGGTCACGACCTCGGCTTCGGGCGCCTCGATCTCGAACCCGTTGAGCCCCAGGAAGACGCCCATGACCACGAAGGCGATCCTCTTGTTCCCGTCGTTGAACGGATGGCTCCGCGCCAGGGCGAAACCGTACGCGGCGGCCAGATCGGCTTCATCGCATCCCGGTTTGTAGGCGAAGTGCTGGCGCGGCCTGGCGATGGCGGACTCCAGCGCGTGCTCGTCCCGGAGCCCCGGAAGCCCACCGTGCGCGCGGACCAGGTCGAGATGGACCGCTTCGACCACGATCCGGTCGACCCAGCGCACCGGTCACTTCGCCAGTTCGCGCAGTGCGTTCCGATACTTCCCGGCGACCTTCGCAGCGATCGCGAGAGCCTCCTCGGCCTGTGGGTCGTACGGCGTGAGCAGGATGCCGCGGTCGGTCTCGATCGCCATCACCGTATCGCCGGCCGCAAGGTGGAGCCTGTCCGCCATGTCCTTGGGCAATGTGGCGCTTATCGAGCCTTCGGCCTGGCGCAGTCTGGATACACGGGTCATTTGTCCTCCGGGGAGCGAGGGTCTTGTCGCTCAGGATTGTAGCACGGAAGTGCTACCACATCCCGCGCGCCGCTACTCCTCTTCCTCGAACTCCTCGCTGACGAGTTCCTCGGCCTCGGCCTCGCGGGCGTCGTCCGGCGGCACGTTCTCGGGCGCTCCCTGCAGCAGCGTGGTCTGCCCTTCCGCGACCGGCGGCTTGCGCTTCTTCGTGCCGGTGACCCGCGCGATGCCGCTGACGCGATCGGAATCGGCCACGTTCATGACCTTGACGCCCTGCGTCGAGCGGCCGAGCCGGCTGACGTCCTCCGCTTTCACGCGGATGACGACACCCTCCTCGGAGATGAGCATCAGCTCGTGGCCGGGCATGACGATCTTCATCCCGGCGAGCTCACCCTTCTTCGCCGTGACCTGTATCGTCTTCACGCCCTGCCCGCCGCGGTGGTGACGCGGGTACTCCGAGACCGACGTCCGCTTGCCGTAGCCGCGTTCGGTCACGACGAACAGCTCGCTGCCCTCGGGCGCGACCTCCATGCCGAGCGCGCGCTCGCCGGGCTTGATGTTCATGCCCTTCACGCCCATGGTGTCGCGGCCCATCGGCCGGGCCTCAGCCTCGTCCCACGTGATCGCCTTGCCCGCGGACGAGACCATGATGATGCTGTCGCCCGGATGGATGCGGCGCACGGCGACCAGCTCGTCGTTGTCGCGCAGGTTGATCGCGATGATGCCGCTCGACAGCACGCGCGAGTACGCCTGCATCGGCGTCTTCTTGACCATGCCGTGGGTCGTCGCGAAGAGCAGATAGTCCTCGGCTCCGAACTCGCGGGTCGTGATGACGGCGGCGATGCGCTCGTGCTGCTCGAACGGGAGCAGGTTCACGACCGCGGTGCCGCGCGCGTGGCGCGAACCGACCGGGAGCTCGTGCACCTTCATCCGGTAGACGCGGCCCTTGCTCGAGAAGAAGAGCACGTGGTCGTGGGTGGAGGCGATGAAGAGCTGCTCGACGAAGTCGTTCTCCTTGAGGTTGACCCCCGAGAGACCCTTCCCGCCTCGCTTCTGCTGGCGGTAGGTCGCGACCGGCAGGCGCTTCACGTATCCCGCCTGGGTTACGGTGACGACCATGTCCTCCTCGGCGATGAGGTCCTCGACGTCGAGGTCTCTGCCCGCGGAGCCGATATCGGTACGCCGCTTGTCCGCGTACTTCGCGCGGACCTCGGCCAGTTCGTCCTTCACGATCTTCAGCACGAGACCGATATCGCCGAGCACCTGCAGATACCAGGCGATCTTCGTCTTGAGCTCGGCGAGTTCCTCCTCGATCTTGTGCCGCTCCAGCCCGGTGAGGCGGCGCAGGCGCATCTCGAGGATCGCCTCGGTCTGCGCGTCCGTCAGCGCGAAGCGCTCGATGAGGCGCACCCTCGCCTCCGCGTCGTCCTCGCTCGACTTGATGATCGCGATGACCTCGTCGATGTTCTCGAGGGCGATGATGTACCCCTCGAGGAGGTGGGCGCGCTCCTCGGCCTTGCGCAGGTCGTAGCGGGTGCGCCGGGTCACCACTTCCTTCTGGTGCTCGATGTAGTAATGGAGCATCTGCTTGAGGTTGAGTGTGTGAGGGACGCCGTCGACGAGCGAGAGCATGATCACGCCGAACCCGGTCTCGAGCGACGTGTGCTTGAACAGCTTGTTGAGGACGATCTGGGCGATGGTGTTCTGCTTGAGCTCGATGACGATGCGCATGCCCTTGCGGTCGGACTCGTCGCGCAGGTCGGAGATCTCGGTCAGCTTCTTCTCGCGCACGAGCTCGGCGATCTTCTGGACGAGCTTGCTCTTGTTCACCTGATAGGGGATCTCGGTGACGATGATCCGCTGGCGCCCGGTCGACGTCTGCTCGACGTGGGCCTTGCCCCGGAGCTTGAGCGAGCCTCGGCCGGTCTCGTACGCGTCGCGGATGCCCTCACGGCCCATGATGGTGGCGCCGGTCGGGAAGTCGGGTCCCGGCAACACCGTCATGAGGTCCGAGATCTCCGCGTCCGGGTTGTCGATCAACATCGTCACCGCGTCGATCGTCTCGCCGAGGTTGTGCGGCGGGATGTTCGTCGCCATGCCGACCGCGATGCCGGCCGAGCCGTTGACGAGCAGGTTCGGGAACCGGCCCGGCAGCACGAGGGGCTCTTTCAGCGACTCGTCGTAGTTCGGTCCGAAGTCGACCGTCTCCTTGTCGAGGTCGCGCAGAAGCTCCATCGCGTTGCGGTGGAGACGGGACTCCGTGTAGCGCATCGCCGCGGCCGAGTCGCCGTCGACGGAACCGAAGTTGCCGTGGCCGTCGACGAGCGGCTCGCGCATCGAGAAGTCCTGCGCCATGCGCACCATCGTGTCGTAGACGGCCTGGTCGCCGTGGGGATGGTACTTGCCGATGACTTCGCCGACCGTCCACGCCGACTTCTTGTACGCCTTGGTCGGCGTGAGGCCCGACTCGTGCATGGCGTAGAGGATGCGCCGGTGGACGGGCTTCAGACCGTCGCGCACATCGGGCAGCGCGCGCGCGACGATGACGCTCATCGAGTATTCGAGGAACGAGTCACGCAGCTCGCGTTCGATGTCGATCGGGAGCACGGTCGTGCCGTCCAGGTCGGCCCCCGGCCGCTCCTGAAGGTCGTCGTCCATGCCTTCGTCCATGCCTTCGGTCACGTCGTCGCTCACGCGCCTACTCCCCTTGCTGTCGTGTGGCCCGCGCCCATAGGAAGACGCTCACTCCCAGGAAGAACAACCCCATCAACATCACTATCACGCTGCCGACCAGCGCCGGCAGCCCCGCATCTCGCGCACCCGCGTACGCGGCCGCCGACCAACCCGCCAGCCCCGCGCCGAGCGAGAGCATGAACGCCGCGACGGCCAGCGTGAGGGCCTTCGCGCCCTTCGGCGAACGGGGCTCCTCCCCGCGCAGCTGGATGACCATCGCGGCCATCTCCGACTCGCTCGGACCCGCTGCCTCGCCCGCCTCTTTCGCAGCCCTGGCCGCTTGCGCCTCGGCCCGCCGCTGCGCCTCTTCGGCCTCCGCCGCCTCGCGTTGCCGTGCGATCTCCTCGAACTTGTCGCGCTCCCAAGGCGGAGGCTCGAAACCCCGCCGCTCGCGCTTGTCCCACCCGTTCGTCACCCGTGCTCCCCTGGCCGCTTCCTCACCGCCACGTTCCTAGATGTCGAGGAACCGGACGTCTTTCGCGTGCCGCTGGATGAACTCGCGGCGCGGTTCGACCTGATCGCCCATGAGGTCCGCGAAGGCCATCTCGGCAGCAAGGCCGTCGTCGAGGGTTACCTGCAGCAACGTGCGTCTGCCGGGATCCATCGTCGTCTCCCACAACTGCTCGGGATTCATCTCGCCAAGGCCCTTGTAGCGCTGGATCGACGACTTCGTGTTCTCTGGCAGCCCGGCGAGGACCTGCTGCATCTGCCGGTCGCTGTAGGCGTATTCGTGGTTCTTGCCCCAAGAGACCTTGTACAGCGGGGGCTGGGCGATGTAGATGTAGCCGGCCTCGATCATCTCCTTCATGTAGCGGTAGAAGAAGGTAAGGATGAGGCAGCGGATGTGCGCCCCGTCCACGTCGGCGTCGGTCATGATGATGGTCTTGTGATAGCGCGCCTGGGTGAGGTCGAACTCCTCGGCGACCGACGTGCCCAGCGCGGTGATCATCGCCTGGATCTCCTCCGACGCGAGCGCCCGGTTGAGCCCGGCCTTCTCGACGTTGAGGATCTTGCCGCGCAGGGGCAGGATCGCCTGGAAGGAGCGGTCGCGCGCCTGCTTGGCGGAGCCGCCGGCGGAGTCGCCCTCTACGAGGTAGATCTCGCACAGCGCCGCGTCCTTGATCGAGCAGTCGGCGAGCTTCCCGGGGAGCGTGGACGACTCGAGGAGGCCCTTCCTCCGGGTGAGCTCGCGCGCCTTCCGGGCGGCCGCGCGCGCCTTGGCCGCCTGCGCCGACTTCAGGATGATGGCCCTGGCCGGTTTCGGGTGCTCCTCGAGGTACTCGGCAAGTCCTTGGGTGACGACCGTCTGCACGAACGAGCGCATCTCGGTGTTCCCGAGCTTCGTCTTCGTCTGCCCCTCGAACTGCGGGTCGCGCAACTTCACGGAGATCACCGCGGTGAGGCCCTCGCGGATGTCCTCGCCGGAGAGGTTGTCGTCCTTCTCCTTTAGCACCCCCTGGCGGCGGGAGTAGTCGTTGATGGTGCGCGTGAGCGCGTTCTTGAAGCCCTCGAGATGCGTGCCGCCCTCGTGCGTGTTGATGTTGTTCGCGAAGGCCAGCACCGCTTCGGAGTATCCCGTGTTCCACTGGAGGGCGATCTCGACGGTCCCCTCCGTGCTCGTCGACTCGAAGTAGATGACCTTGCTGTGCAGGGTCTCCTTCTTCTCGGAGAGGAACCGGACGAAGTCGAGGATGCCGCCGGAGTAACGGAACTCCTCGCGGCGGGGATCGAGCTCACGCTCGTCGACGAGCGTGATCTTGAGGTTCCGGTTCAAGAAGGCGGTCTCGCGCATACGCGAAGCAAGCGTGTCGTAGTCGAAGTCCGTCGACTCGAAGATGTCCGGGTCGGGCCAGAAGATGACCTTCGTCCCCGTCGCTTTCGCACTTCCCGACGCCTTGAGCGGCGCGGAGGGCTTGCCTCTGTCGTAGTCCTGCCGCCAGACCTTCCCCTCGCGCTTCACCTCGACCTCGAGGCGCTTGGAGAGAGCGTTCACGACGGAGACGCCGACGCCGTGCAGGCCTCCCGAGATCTTGTAGCCCTCGCCGCCGAACTTGCCCCCCGCGTGCAGGACGGTCATGACGACCTCGACGGCGGTCTTGCGGTACTTCGGCACGTTGTCGACAGGGATGCCGCGCCCGTTGTCCGTGACGGCGCAGGAGCCGTCGGCGCCGAGGACGACCTCCACGGACGTGCAGTAGCCGGCGAGGGCCTCGTCGACCGAGTTGTCCACGACCTCGTAGACGAGGTGGTGAAGACCCTTCGGCCCTGTCGAGCCGATATACATGCTCGGGCGCTTGCGGACGGCCTCGAGTCCCTCGAGGACCTGGATGTCCTTGCCCGAGTACGAAGTCTGCGGCACGACGGTCCCTTCGGTCCGGGTGATCTGGGCGAACGCCGCGACCACGAGATGTTGTGGTACGCCCTGCCAGTGTACCACAACCACTGGTGTCAAAGCCTCGCGAATGCGGCTGTGGGGCCGCGTCAGCCCGTCTGCCGCCCTCGGCGTGCCGCTAGACCCTTTTCCCTCTCGAGTCCCATGACGGCGACCCTGACGGCCGCCTCGCGCAGCGCCGGGTCGGCGATGGCCCGCGCCGACTCCTCGATGGCCGCGAGTTCCCGGGCCGTGAGCGGGACCGGCTCGACCCGATCGACGCGATACGTCTCGCGGCGGGTCTTCTCCTCGGTCTCGATACGGTCTCGCTCGGCGACGCGCTTGGAGACAGTGAAACGCAGCGACCTCACCAGACCCTTGCCGACTTCTTCCTCCAGGGCGACGCGGAAGGACTCGGCCATCGCCGACAGCTCGTTCGCCCAGGCATGGCCGTCGACGTAGACGAGGAACTCGCCTTCCCGCAGGACGGCCCCCATCGAGTGCCGCGCCACCTCGGGCCCCGCGACGCGCAGCCAGGCCTCCACAACGCGCGCGCGGTCGCGGCGACCCTCCCGGTCCGCCTTCGCGAGAACACCTTCGGCGATCGCGCCGATGGGCTTCGACACCCCGCGGCGCCTCAAGCGTCTTCGCCCCCCAGCCGGATCACCGTCGCGCGGCCGAGCAGCGCCGGGTCGAAGTACCCGAGGTTCGTCGTCGTCACGATCGTCTGCACGTCACGCTGGACGAGGTCGGTGAGCGCTCGCCGGCGTTCCTCGTCGAGTTCCGACATGACGTCGTCGAGCAGGAGCACCGGCGAGCGGCCCGCGACCTCCTCGACGACGTTCACCTCGGCGAGCTTGAGCGCCAAGGCTATCGTCCGCTGCTGACCCTGGCTCGCGAACGCGCGCGAGTCCCGCCCCTCGACCTCGAACCGGATGTCGTCGCGGTGCGGCCCCACGAGGGTCACTCTCCGCGCGCGCTCTTCCGCTGCGCGTCTTCCTATCCCCTCCCTCAACGCCTCGGTCGCACTCTCCTCGGTCGGGCCCTCGACGGACCCGGTCCGGTCATCGTACGAGATCTCGAGCCTCTCGCCGCCCGCAAGGTCGGCGTAGGCGGGAACGGCACGATCGGCGAGCCGGCGCAGAAGGCGGACCCGGGCGGCGAGCAACCTGCCGCCCAGGGTCGCGAGCTGCTCGTCCCACGGGGAGAGCTCCGCGTCGCCCGAGCGCGCGTCCTGCAGCAGGCGGTTCCGCTGACGCACCACGCGGACGTAGTCCCGTCTCAGCGCTCCATACGTGGCCGAGAGCTGTTCCCCAAGGTCGTCGACGGCCGCGCGGCGCCGCAGTGCGGGACCCTTCACGAGCTGGAGGTCCTCCGGCGTGAAGACGACAGATGGGAGCCGCCCCGAGATGTCCGCCCTCCGTCTTGCGGTCTTCCCGTTCACGGAGAAGGAGTGCCCGCCGGCGGAGGACACGTCGAGCGAGGTCTCGAGCAGGTCGCGATCGCCCTCCGCCCGCATCTCGACGCGGGCCCGGCTCTCCCCCCAGCGCACGAGCTCCTCCCAGCGCGGGCCGCGGAAGGAGGCCGCGGCCGTCACGAGCTGCATCGCCTCGACGGCGTTCGTCTTCCCGGCGGCGTTGGGGCCGACGAGGACGGTGAGCTCGGACCCCAGCTCGAACACCGTCTCCGTATAGCTGCGGAATCCGGCGAGCCTCAGGCTGACGACACGCAGGCCCATGACCCTCAGCCGAGGCGGACGGGCATGATGAGGTACGTGAAGTCCTCGTCCCCAGTGGAGCGCATGACCCCCGGCTTCAGCGGGCTCACGATGTCGAAGACCACCGTCTCGCTGCTGGACGACGCGATACCGTCGGTCAGATAGCTGTGGTTGAAGGCGATCTCCACGTCCGAACCGGTCGTCTCGACGTGGATGTCCTCGGTCGCGTCCCCGACGTCCTGTGTCGTCGCCGACAACGTCAGGGTCTGCTCCTCTACAGCGACCTTCATCCTCAACGGCGCGTTGTGCTGCGCGAGGATCGAGACGCGCTTGACCGCGTCGGAGAAATCCTCGCGGGGAACGGTGAACGTCGTCTCCTTCTCCTTCGGCAACAGCTGCCGGTAGTTGGGGAAGGTCCCTTCGATGCGGCGGGAGACGAAGACGGTCTGGCCGAACCGGAAGACGACCTGGTTCTCGGAGACACCGACGGACACGGCTTCCGAAACCCCGGCGAGCCGAGGGATCTCCTCGATCGCCCTGCCCGGGACGACGACCTCGATGGGAGAATCAGGCGCGGCTTCCAGCGGCTGTTCGGTGACCGCCAGACGGTAGCTGTCCGTCGCCACAAGGCGCACGGCTGCCCCTTCGACCACGAAGAGAACGCCCGTGAGAACGGCCCTCGTCTCGTCCCGGCTGACGGCCTTGCTCACCTGGCGGATAGCGGTCACCAGGCGATCGGTGGGGATATCGATGCTCTGCCCCTCCCCGATCTCGGGGAACTTCGGATAGTCGTCCGGGGAGAGCGTCTTGATCGTGAACGAACTTTGTTCGCACACCACCGTCGCTCTGTCCGGAGTGGTGGCGTCGACCGTCACCATCGACTCGGGAAGGCTGCGGATGATGTCACTCATCAGGCGGCCGGGGATCACCGTCTGACCTTCCGCGTCGACCTTTCCCTTCGCCGCATGACGGATCGATATCTCGAGATCGGTCGACTGGAAGATCACATCGTCTCCCGATACGGAGACGAGGATGCCGGCAAGGATGGGTAACGTGGAACGCGCCGAAAGACCCCGGCCGACCACCGACAAGGCTTCGAACAACTCACCGCGCGCCATGGAGAACTTCATCACTGTTCCTCTCATCTTCATATCAGCCAGTAGTAGTACTAATAAGGACTGTGGGTAGTGTGGAGAAGTCACATCCTCACTGTTGAGGGCGGGCGTGTCCTATGTGGAACACCTGTGGGGGATCCGTGACGATCCGTCCACATCTCCACAGGAGGGGATATCCATCCACAGACAAGCTCTTCCGTACACAGGATATCCACATCCTCCCCACCGAGTTGTCAACAGCCGCGAAAGCGGCTCAGCTCTTCTGTTTGATGAGATTCGTGAGTTGTTGGATCTGGTTGTAGACCTCGCGCTGTTCGGTGAGCATCTTCGTGATCTTGGCGGTGGCGTGCATGACGGTCGTATGGTCGCGACCGCCGAACTCGGCCCCGATGCGGGGAAGGGAGAGGTCCGTCAGCTCTCTCGCCAGGTGCATGGCGACCTGGCGCGGATAGACGATCGCCTGAGAGCGCTTGTTGCCTATCAGGTCCGCGCGACTGAGACCGTAGAAGCGACACGCCTCCTGCTGGATGGTCGAGACGGAGATGGGCCTGGCGGACCGCTCGGGGAAGATGTCCTTCAGCACGCTCTGGGCTATCTCCGTGTCTATCTCGTGGCGGGTGAGCGAACCGAACGCGACGACACGGATCAGGGCTCCTTCGAGCTCGCGGATGTTCGAGGCGATCCGGCTGGCGATGAACGTGAGGACCTCGTCGGGGACGAGCAGGCCCTCGATCTCGACCTTCCGCCGCAGGATCGCGACGCGCGTCTCCAGCTCGGGCGGCTGGATGTCGGTGATCAGGCCCATCTCGAAACGGCTGCGAAGACGCTCCGCCAGCTGGGTGATGTCCTTCGGCGGGCTGTCCGACGAGAGCACGATCTGCTTCCCTGCTTGCTGCAGCGTGTTGAACGTGTGGAAGAACTCCTCCTCCGTGCCCGTCTTGCCGGCGATGAACTGGATGTCGTCGACGAGCAGGACGTCGTTCGTCCGGTACTGGCGGCGGAAGCCCTCGATGCGGGCTTTGTCGCCGATGGAGTTGATGAAGTCGTTCGTGAACTGCTCGGACGAGACGTACTTCACGCGCAGGTGCGTGTATGTGTTCTGGACGTAATGACCGATCCCCTGGAGAAGGTGCGTCTTCCCGAGACCGACGCCGCCGTAGATGAAGAGGGGGTTGTATGCGCGCCCGGGAGCTTCGGCCACGGCGAGAGCCGAATGGTACGCGAAGCGGTTCGACGAGCCCATGACGAACGAGTCGAACGTGTACTTCGGGTTGAAGTCGCCCTTTTGCGCCTCCTGGACGCGGCGCTCTTCGGCCGCCGCGAGGTCGGGGATGACCGGTTCCTCTCGCGCCGGAGCCTCCTCGGCGGGCGGGGTCGCGGTGGAGGAGTCGACCACGAAGTCCACGCGCATGGGCCGACCGACGACCTGTTCCAGCGCGCCCGACAAGAGGCCGGCGAAGCGAGACTCCAGCCAGTCGCGGGCGAATCCGTTGGGGACGACCACGACGATCGTCTCGTCCCGGACCTCGACGGGGGTCGTCTGCTCGAACCAGGTCTTGTACGCCGGGGTGGTCATCGACGTGTCCGCTCGCAGGGCCGTGAGCGTCGCTTCCCAGACGTCGCGCGCGTCGAGGCCGGTGGCGTGGGTCACGAGCGGAACAGTTCTTCGAGCACGGAAGCGCCGACGTCGGTCAAGACACGCTTGCCGGTCTCGTCCGACGAGATGAGGTCGAGCGATTCGAGGGACGCGAGGTCCCGGTACGCGGTCGAGAGACCGACCCCGAGCTCGCGAGAGACCACGCTCGGCCCCGAGGCCCCGAGTTCCATGATCAGCGAGAGCACCTGCTTCTGTCTGACGGAAAGACGCGGCGCCGGGGTGGCCGCCGGCCTCTCGAGGGCCGTCGCCGCGGGAGCCGGTCGCTCGGTGCGGACCGTCACGACGGTGCCGTGTCCGAGGTTGTCTTCGATCGAGACGGTGCCCCCGGAGAAGCCGAGGCACTCGCGCACGATCGGGAGGCCCGACCCGACACCGCGGATGACGCGCTTCATCTCGGCCGAGGCCGTCGAGAAGCCCGGCAGGAAGCAGCGATCCTTGTCGGCTATCCCGGGGCCCTGGTCGGAGAAGCGGACGGTGTGGCCGTCCCCCATGATCGTCACGACCACCTCCGCGAACCGCGCGTGCAGGAGGTTCTCGGTGATCTCCCGGACGACGGTATAGGGCACGCTGCCGCCGGCTTCGTGGGCCAGGCGGTAGACCGCGGAGGACAGGGAGTCGATCAGGTCGGCGGCGTCCTTGCCCAGGACCTCTTCGACTCGCGGCGCGGCGGTCATACCATCATATAGAGCGATGAGAGCGTGACCTTCGCTCGCGGGGGACGCGGGTCGCGGGGCCGGTTCGATGAGTGCGGGAAAGGATGCGCCGGGGGGATGGGGCGGAGCCTCGACAGCGGCCGTCTGCTGGAAGAACGCTTTCACACCCGACCCCCCTTCTCCGGTACGGCTGGCGGCGCCGTCCACAGGCTCGCCACACCCGTCTTGCCCTGACCGTGCTGGCAGGGACCGTAGCCACGCCCCCGCCGGATTGCCCCTCTCGACAAATGCGCCTCGCTCACCTGGCGGTTTCCACGTTTTCCACAGTAGTTTCCACAACTGTGGACATCCTTGCCGGGATCCGTCGGTCTTCGCCGCGAACGCCGCAGGTCGGCGGCGGACGAGCCCCGAGAACGGTTTCCCGATGTGGAGAGAAGCCCTGTCCCGAGGTCCCGGCTGTGGATATCAGCACGGGTGCCCGTCTGGTCGGCCGGGGCGGCGGCCGGACCCTTCCGGGTGACGGCGGCACTACCGAGGCACGAATGGCCAGGATAACCTTCTGGCCAGGGATTTCTCCACGTTTGCCCCCGAGATCGCAGGTCTTTGAGGGCGATGCCGATTCTAGCAGAGGCCCCGAGGGGCAACAACGCGGCCGGGCGGGTTATCCACAGGCCGCACAATCTCCGCATCTGGGTTATCCACAGTATCCACAATTTTCGGGATATTTTCGGACAGCCCGTGAGAGGGGTGTTTCCACCAGACGACGATCGCCGCGCTGCGAGCCGGGATCATCCTCGCCGCGCACGGCGCAGGGCGCGCGAGCAGCGGTTTGACACCCCGGAAGGGCCGCCGCTATACTTACCGGGCTTGTCGCCCGCCGGTCTCGCCGGGCGCGTGTCCGCGACGGAGGAACCCCCGTGAAGAGAACGTACCAGCCGAACAACCGCAAGCGTGCGAAGACGCACGGTTTCCGTGCTCGCATGGCGACCCGCGGGGGCCGCGCCGTACTGGCCGCCCGCCGCCGCAAGGGCCGTCGAGTGCTCTGTCCTTCCGCGGCGTCCTAGCGTCGCGCCTGGGTCTCCGAAGGCGGGGCCCCCTATGACCACACTCACGTCGCCGAGGGAGATCGACGCGCTGTTCCGAGCAGGACGCAGCGCGGCGGATCGTCTTCTGGTCGTCATCGTCGCGCCGACGCCGGCCGGGCGGGAGCCCGAGGGCCGTCTCCTCTTCGTGGCGGGCGGCAAGGTGGGTCCGGCTGTCGTGCGCAACCGATGTAAACGCGTTCTGCGGGAAGCCGCGCGTCGCGCCGGAGGACCGTGGGCGGGCGTCGACGTAGCGCTGGTCGCGCGGCGAGGGCTGGAGAGCGCGGCTCCGGCCGCGATCGACAAGGCGCTGAGCTCGGCGCTTTCGCGGGTGGATGTCGCGAGATGAGCCGTCTGTCCAGCACGGTGCGCCGGCCGCTCGACGTCGCCGCGATCGCGGTCATCCAAGGGTACCGCGCGATCGTCTCCCCGCTCTTCCCCGCCGTGTGCCGCTTCACCCCGTCGTGTTCCGCCTATGCGGCGGGGTGTGTCGAGCGGTATGGTGTCTTCAAAGGAGGGTGGCTCGCGGTGCGTCGCGTCGCTCGCTGTCACCCGTGGAACCCCGGCGGCTGGGATCCCGTCCCCTGAGACGGAGTCACATCGCCGTGAGGAGGTAGTGTCCGTTGGGAATCTGGGAGCAGCTCAAGGACCTTATCGTCGCGAGCCTGCAGTTCTTCTACGGGTGGACTCACGACTATGGGTTCGCGATCATCCTGCTGACCGTCGCGATGCGGCTCGTGCTCGTGCCGCTCACCGTCAAGCAGACGCACTCGATGTACGAGATGCAGCGCGTGCAGCCGAAGCTCAAGGAGCTGCAGGCGAAGTACAAGAACAACAAGGAGAAGCAGCAGGAAGAGATGCTCAAGTTCTACCAGGAGAACAAGGTGAACCCATTCGGGGGATGCCTGCCGCTCCTGCTGCAGATGCCCATCTTCATCGCTCTGTTCCAGGTCCTGAGGACCATGAAGGAGCTCGGGCGCTTCTGGATAATTCTGCCAGACCTCAACCAGACACCTCAGGCGGTCTTCCAGTCCCAGGGTCTCGTTCACGCTATCCCGTACCTCCTCTTCGTGGTCCTCTTCGGCTTGAGCACCTGGCTTCCGCAGCAGATGATGCCCGGCGACAAGCAGCAGAAGCAGATGGGCCTCTACATGAGTGCCGTCATGCTCTGGTTCGGATGGATCAGCCCCGCCGGGGTCCTTGTGTACTGGGTCACGTCGAGCACCTGGCAGATCGGCCAACAGATGCTGACGTTGCGGCTCTACGCGAAGAGAGAGGGTGCATGAGACGATGAAGCGCGAGACCGTTTCCGAGGCGGCTACTGTCGAAGAGGCTATCGACGCGGCGCTCGAGGAGCTCGGAGTCCAGCCGGACGCTGTGGAGTACGAGATCATGGAAGAGGCGTCGAAGCGGCTCTTCGGTCGCGCGTCCGACAAACAGGCACGCGTGCGTGTGTGGCTCACGGACGCGTTCGTTGCGGAACTCGAACGCCCGAAGTCCGAGGATGACGATCCGGAACAGGTCCTAGCGGACGATCAGACGGTCGTACTCGGAGCGGCAGCGGAACCCTTGACCGACGAGGAACTCGACAAGGTGGCGGATGAGGCCTCGTCCGCGGTGAAGAACATCCTCTCCGGTTTCGGGATCGAACCGAAAGTCGAGGAGTACGAAGGGGACTACGGTGAGATCATCCTGGATATCGACGGTGAAGACCTCGGCATACTGATCGGCCGGCACGGCCGGACCCTCGATGCCCTCCAGGTTCTCGTGTCGGCGATCACGAACCGGCGGGTGGAGAAACGCCACCCGGTCCTGATCGACATCTCCGGGTACCGTTACCGGCGCAAGGCGAAGATCGAGGAGATCGCCCGTCGAGCCGCGGAGCGCGTGAAGCGACAGGGCCGGCCCGTCGAACTCCGCCCGATGAGCGCGTACGAACGGAAAGTCGTCCACATGGTTCTTCGAGACGACAAGAGAGTCAAGACCGGGAGCGAAGGCGACGAGCCGAATCGGCAAGTGGTCGTCTCGCCTCGCTAAAGCCCACACTCCAAGCAGTCACACCGGAAGCCGGCCGCGCGGGCCGGCTTCCGCATTTCCCCGACGCGGTTGCGGAATACCATTCGGTGAACGGGACGTGCGTCTGAGATCCACGGACAGAGCGGTCGCGGCGCCGAGCCCGTCTCGCGGGCTGCATCGTTTGCCAGGCGGGGGTTGCGAAAGCCCGCGCGGAACCCGAGAATGCGGATATGACGAAGCACACGCACGGCACATCGCCCCCGGAGGATGTTTCACGTGAAACATCCGGTCGGTCTCCTGCATCTGTGGTCCTGCCGGACGAGGCGGATATCCAGGCAGGTCTGGTGGGCATGGGCGTTGCGGCGGACGCTCGATCGGTTCGCATGCTGCTGCGGCACGCGAGACTGATGCTCGAGGAGAACGAACGCCAGAACCTGACGCGGCTCACCTCGCCGAACGATGTCCTGGTGCGGCACATCCTCGATAGCGCCACCGCACTACCCTTCGTCGAGGCCGCGCCGCGTGGGGCCGTCGCGGATCTTGGGTCCGGTGCGGGATATCCCGGCGTCGTCATCTCCGTCCTGGGAGCCCGACACGTGGTGTTGGTGGAGTCCGAGAGGCGGAAGGCCTCGTTCCTTAGCACAGTCGTCGCGGATCTTGAGATAGATGCCGAGGTCTCAGCATCGAGGGCGGAGGAGGTCGCGATAGAGCGCGCGAGCTCCTTCGCGGTCGTGGTGGCGCGCGCGGTGGCGCCCCTGGCCTCCCTTGTGGAACTCGCGTCCCCGTTGCTGGTCGGCGGAGGGCGTCTTATCGCGCTGAAAGGGGCGTCCGTGGCGGATGAAGTCGCGGCCGGCGATGCCGCAGGGCGGCTGTGCGGGATGGTTCGAGTGGAGTGCGTGCGCGTCGATGTGCCAGGAAGCGATCGGGAGCATATGATCCTGGTGTACGAGCGCCGAGGCCTATCGAGAGAGCGGCTTCCGCGCCGGCCCGGAGCCGCCCAAAGGCATCCGCTGGCCTGAGCGGTTCCCCGGTCATCGGAGATGCCGTATACTACCACCGGCTCGCGGGAAGAGCCTGACGCACGGGAGGGGGAGCGATGGCGCGGAGCGGTACCGGAAGCGCGGCGGCGGGAGGCGATGTCTCGAGCGCCGTCCGAGTGCTCGCGATCGTCAACCAGAAGGGCGGCGTGGGCAAGAGCACGACGTCCGTCAACCTGGCGGCCGCGATGGGCGACCTGGGCAGACGGATCCTCCTCATCGATCTGGACCCGCAAGGGAACGCGACGTCGGGGTTCGGAATGAACAAGAACCAGCGGCAGCGCTGCATATACGATGCTCTTCTGGGGGGCGTTCCCCTTGAAGAGGTGATCGAGCCGAGCGAAATCGAACACGTGTTCGTAGTGCCGGCGACGATCCAGCTCGCCGGCGCCGAGATCGAACTCGTCTCCGCGTTCAGCCGTGAGACGAAGCTGAAAAGCATCCTTGCCCCGGTCCTCGACGATTTCGATCACATCATCATCGATTGCCCGCCGTCCCTCGGGCTGCTGACGGTCAACGCGCTCACGGCGGCAGAAGGGCTTATCGTCCCCATCCAGTGCGAGTACTACGCGCTAGAGGGCCTCTCCAAACTCCTCGACAGCGTCCGCCTCGTGAAGACGCATCTGAATCCGAGTCTTGAGGTCCTGGGCGTCGTGATGACGATGTTCGATGTCCGCACGAAGCTATCGCAGCAGGTAGTGGACGAGGTTCGCGACTTCTTCACGGACAAGGTCTTCCAAACGATGATCCCGCGCACCGTGCGTCTGTCCGAGGCTCCGAGTTTCGGACAGCCGGTGACGCTGTACGACCCATCGGGAAAGGGCGCGCAAGCGTATCGCAGCCTAGCTAAGGAAGTGATCGAACGTGTCTAAGCACGGGCTCGGAAGAGGGCTGTCGGCGCTCATCCCGAATGCGCCTGGGCAGCAAGCGGACGATTCCATGCACGAACTTCCGATCGACGCGGTGTCTCCGAACCCGATGCAGCCGCGTACGGACATGGATGACGAGCGGATAGCCGAGCTTGCGGACTCGATCGGAAAGGTGGGCATCCTCCAGCCGATCATCGTGCGGCCCCATGCCGAGGGATACCAGATAATCGCCGGAGAAAGGCGGTGGCGCGCGGCCAAGGTGGCGGGTCTCGAGCACGTTCCGGTCCGGGTGATGGCGACGACCGAGATCGAGGCCCTCGAGCTCGCGCTCATCGAGAACCTGCAGCGCGAGGACCTGAATCCCGTGGAAGAGGCTCGCGGCTACAGGCGTCTGCTCACCGAATTCCAGATGACGCAGGCCGAGCTCGCTGACAAAGTCTCGAAATCCCGTTCGGCCGTCACGAACGCGCTGCGCCTGCTCGACTTGCCGGACGAGGTGCAGGATCTTCTCTACGCCGGGGCGCTGACCGCCGGGCATGCGCGTGCGGTCCTGGCGCTCACGGATGAGGCGGGAAGGATCCGCCTGGCGAAGAAGATCGTGGAGGAGGGTCTTTCGGTGCGCGAGACCGAGAACCTCGCGCGTCTCATCGCGGCCGGCCAGGGAGAACGATCGCCCCGCCCTTCGGCACCGAAGGCGTTCAAGCTCGTGGCGCGGAAGCTGCGGCGCATGCTCGACACGAACGTGCGAGTCCGGCTCACGGAGAAGAAGGGGCGCATAGAGATCGACTTCCATGGCGAGGACGAACTCGAGCGTATCTTCAAGCTGCTGAGCGGCGAGACGCACGAGGCGGGAGGTGTGGTATGAGAAGAGGATTCCCATATTTTGCCACTGGCCTGTTGTGCGGCCTCGCGGCAGGCGTGTTGTTCGGTCTGCTCTTCGCGCCGTCGAGTGGTGCGCGGACCCGGCGCAGGATCGCCAACGAAGCGCTCCATGTGGCGGAGATAGCCCGGGGTGTGGCGGAGCGCGCCGAGAGGGTCGCGGAGACCGTCGGCGAGCGCGTCGACCATTACTTGGGGCGGGACGAGGAACTCGCCTGGCGCAAGGTGCGAGAACTGCGTGAAGGGGTCAGGCGCTACACGCAGACCCAGGCGCAGCTCTGAACCTGAGCGCACCGCTGAGATGTCAGACCAGCGGCGTATCCTCCTTCCGTCGAGGACGGGAGGGTCGAGGTGCCACTGCACCTGGTGACGGGGCGGGCGAACGCGGGGAAGACGGGCCGGATGCACGGCGCCGTCCGCGATGCTGCCGCTGCCGGACGAGCCGTCGTCCTGGTCGTGCCGACACAGCCTGACGCGGAGCGCGCCTCGGCGGAGTTGTCGCTGTCGTCACCGAGGAACGTGCGAGTCGTCCGTTTCGAACGGCTCGTCGAGACGGCCTGGGCTCTGGCGGGCGACGGCAGGCGGCTCGTGACGTCGGCGCAACGGACCGCCCTGGTCTCGAGTGCACTGCGGGAAGAGCGCCCTTCCGCCTTACCGAGGGCCGGCGAGAGGCCGGGCCTCATCTCCGCGATCGAAGCGGTAGTTCGCGCACGGGCGGAGAGCGGGACGGAAGGCGCCGCCCGTTCGGCGGCTCTCGGGGACCTACTGCGCGTCGCCTCGCGCTACGGTCGAGATCTCGCGGCCAAGCATCTCGTCGAACCAGGAGAGGCGACACTCCGCTTGGCGGCGGACGGGGCCCTGCCTTTCGACATGCTCGTCGTGCACCGGTTCTCGGACCTCTCGTCCTCGCAGGAGGCGTTCCTGACAGGTGTCTCCCGGAGGGGCGCGGACGTCTGGGTGTCGCTTCCGTGGGAGGCTGGATTCCCTGCCACGCGCGCTCTCGACGGGCTCCGCGACCGGTTGGCGGTCGAAGCCGATGACGTGGAGGAGCTGCCGCCCTCAGGCGCCGCTCATACGGACCCCGGGCTCGCGATGCTCGAAGACGGGCTGTTCGGAGAGGCGCGGCTTCTGCCGAGGGACGCCGCCGTCCGCTTCTGCGTCGCTGCGGGCGAGGAAGCAGAGGCGGCGCTCGCGGCGGCGGCCGCGCGGGCCCTGATCGACGAAGGGTTCGAGCCGCAAGACATCGCGGTGGTCTTCCGCGACGCGGATCGACGCCGGGGGGCCGTGCGTTCCGCGTTCGATGCCGCGGGGATCCCCGCCGACCACGACGTGGCGTGGTCCGTCTCGCGCACGCCGCTGGGACGGGCGCTCGTCGCGGTCCTGCGATGCGCGGCGGGCGCCGGAGACCGGCGGCTCATGCTCGCGTACCTCCGGGGGCCGTTCTGCGACGCGGACCAAGGACGGGTCGATGATCTCGACGCACGCTGGCGCGAAGAGCGCATCGACGATCCCAGACGCATGACGTCCGAGGCCGCCAGGCTCGGGGGTCTCACAGGAGAAGCACTCCGGGCAGCTCGCAAGGTAGTGCGCGAGCCACTGGGGCCGCGGTCTTTGCCCGCCTGGAAGCGGCTTGTGGATGCGTTGTTCGCCTGCGCCTGGCCTTCTGGCGCCGTGCCTTCCGGCCCGGACGCGGAGATGGACGCGGCGGCGCATAGGGCGGTCCTAGAGGTCACCCGCTCTCTCTGTGAGATCGGTCCTTCGGGGGCTGGCGGCCTCGAGGATGTTCTCACGGCCATCGACGGCACGACCGTGACGCCGTCGTCGGTCGAGCATCCGGGGCATGTCCAGGTCACGGAGGCTCATCGTCTGCGCGGGAGGCGCTTCGGGGCGGTCATCCTCGGAGGTCTCACGGCGGGTGAGTTCTCGCCTGTCGCACGGGAGCGTCCCGAGACCGCTATCCTCGACCGGCTCGGTCTAGGCACGGGTCGCGATGAGGCCGCGAGCGAGCGTCTGCTCTACTACTCCGTCGTGACGCGAGCGCGACGGCGCCTCGTGCTCATGCGCACCGAGACCGACAGCGAGGACACGCCGGTGAGGCCGTCGCTGCTCTGGGAGGAGACCCTGGATCTGTTCCGAGATCCGACACCCGATGCCACTGATGAAGACGGGGGCCTCGAGACCGAACGTCTGGCACTTGCGGACCTGGTCCTTTGCGCACCGGCGAGTGGCCCGCGCCGTCGGGCTCTTCGCGCCGCCGCCGGTCGGGGCGGAACGCAGGTCCGGCCCACGATCCGAGGCGAGCTCCGGGACACACGCGTCCTCAGGGCTCTAGCCGGCCAGGAACGGTTCTCGGCGACCGAGATACAGATGTACGTCGAGTGTCCATACCGATGGTTCTACGAGCGCGCGGTCAAACCGAGCGAGTTGGACCGCGAGATCGACGTCCGCGCCATCAGCACGGTGGCGCACAGGGCGCTGAGCGACTTCTATCGCGTCCTGCCGGCGCGTCTCGGAGCACGAAGGGTCACGCCGTCCCTCCTCCCGGCCGCCCTCGAACTCGCGGACGAGGTCTTCGACGCGCAGGGCCGTCCGCGGGCTTCGACGCTGGAGGACGAGTTCGACTTGGACTCCGCGCGCCGACGTGTCCGGACGCTCGTCACCGCGGACGCCGACTTCCTGCCCGGCTTCGAGCCCGTGCTCTTGGAGCATGGGATCGGAGGGGAAGGAGCGGGCGTGCGCATCGGGGACTTTTTCCTTAGCGGGCGCGTGGACCGGGTCGACCGGTGCGGCGACTCCCTGGTGGTCATCGACTACAAGTGGAGCTCGCTTCCCACGCAGAAAGCGATCGGAGCGGGGACGTCGTTGCAGGTGGCGCTGTACGCTCTTGCGGTGGACGGTCTCGATCTCGGTCGCGTCGTCGGAGGGATGTATCGCAGCCTCGCTGGTGGCGTCGGTGTCGGGTTCCGGCTTGGGGATGTGCTGTCCCCGGGATCCGTGCGCGGACCCGTGGCCGCTTCTATCGACGACGAGGAAGGACCGGTCGCGATGGCCGTTCGTGTCGCGTCCAGGGCAGTGGCCGGGATACGCGTCGGGCGCATCGATCCCGAGCCCGCCTCGCACTCGGTCTGCGAGCGATGTGCCGCCGCGCCGGTCTGCGAACGGTCCCGGCTATGATGAAGCCTTTCGAGCCCACCGAGGAGCAGGCCGCCGCCATCCGATCGCTCGAAGGCCCGGTGTGCATAGCCGCCGGAGCCGGGTCGGGCAAGACCCGAGTGCTCGCCGAGCGGTTCGCGCGCGCGGTCCGGGGCGACGGCCTCGCGAACGGGCCCGCGCCCATCGACGGGCAACTCGCCGTGACGTTCACGGACAAGGCGGCCGGGGAGTTGGCCGAGCGGGTCCGGCGCGTGCTGCTCCAGGCCGGCATGCGCGATGAATCCCGACGTATGGATGAGGCCTGGATATCGACCATCCACGGTCTGTGCTCCCGGCTGTTGCGCCGGGAGGCGCTCGAGGCAGGCGTCGACCCACGCTTCGGGGTAGCCTCGAACGTCGAGGCCGGCGAGATCGCAGAGGAGGCGTTCGACGCCGCCGCGCGCGCGGCGCTCTCGGCCGGCGATGTCGGGGTGATCGCCCTCGTGGAGGCGTATGGGCTTCCCGGGGCGCGCAAGATGACCTTCGATCTCGTCGCGAGGACTCGAGCGATGGGCGAGCCGCTCTCGGCGGTCGGGAGCAGGAGGTCCGAGCCCGTCGCGCGGCTGGTGGGCGACGCGGAGCACCTTCTGGCCGAGACGGCGAGCCATCTGGCGGCATGTGGCTGCGGCAACAAGACCGCGCACAAGAACGTCGCGGGATGCGAGGCGGCGATCGAAGCGATAGATGCGGTGCCCAGGATCGACGTCGGCGCCGGGGAGACCGTTCGCGGGCTCCGGCGAGCCCTTCTCGACTTCGCCGGCGACAAGGGGGCCGGCGCGCACAAGGAGGTGATCGCGGAGTACCGGGAGCGGCGCGACACGCTGCTCTCAAAGACGGCCGCGGTGCTCTTGGACGGTCATGTCGCCGCGTTGCTGCGGCTGGCCGAGTCGTTCTCGCTCTCTTACACCGACCTGAAGGCCGTCGCGGGCGTGCTCGACTTCGACGACCTGCAGGAGCGGACTCTGGCGCTGCTCGAATCGACGGAGGACGTGGCCGCTCGATACAGGGAGAGGTTCCGCCTGGTGATGGTCGACGAATACCAGGACACGAGCGGCGTACAGGACCGGATCGCGGACGCGCTGGGCGGCGGGCACCTGTGCGTGGTTGGCGACGAGCGACAGGCGATCTACGGCTGGCGCTATGCGGATCCCGAGGTCTTCGGCGGACGAAGGCGCGCCGTGGAGACCGCCGGCGGCCCCGTCCTTCGCGTCTCGAGCAACTTCCGCTCGCACCCCGGCGTTCTCGCCTTCGTCAACGAGGTCTTCGGAGCGGACGCGCTGTTCGGAGAGGGGTTCGTGCCGTTGCGTGCGGCCCGGTCCTCGGACGAGGAGCGTGACTGGCCCGCCGGGACCCCACGGGTGCGCCTGACCGTCGTGACGGGCGGGGGCGATGCGCGGGAGCGGTACCGCAGGGAGGCGGGAGCCGTCGCCGGCAGGTTCGCCTCGCTCGTCGCCGACGGCATCGACCCTTCCGGCATGGTGATCCTTCTGAGAGCGCTCACGCATGCCGGAGCGTATGCCGACGCGTTGCGCGAGCGCGGGATCGAATGTATCGTCGCCGCGCGCGGTTCGCTCCTGGAGCGGCCCGAGACGAGGGCCCTTCTCGCGACCCTGCGCCTGGCCGTGAACCTCGGTGATGAGGAGGCCGCGGCGGCGCTCCTCGCCTCGCCGTTCGCGGGCCTTTCGGACGATGCGCTGTGGCTCGCCCGCGAAGCGGACAGCGGTTCGCTCCTCGGGGGAGCGCTCGTCGCCGAGCTGCCGGAGGCGGACGCGGCGGGCGCCCGTCGGGCGGCCGAGGCGGTGAGGGTCGCGCGCGCGGCCGCAGGAAGGCGAGGGGTCGCTGCGGCGCTGAACGAAGCGTGCGAGGCGCTCGACATGGACCTTGCCCTTCTCGCGGACGGAGATGAAGGGCGGAGGGCCTACGCGAACGTGCTGAAGCTCTCGCGTCTGGCGGACGAGCACGAACGCGCCGGCGGTTCGGGGATCGCCTCCTTCCTCGAACACGTGAGACTCAAGAAGCGGTTCGACGACGAGGAGCCCGCGGCCACCGTCGTCGGGGCGCCGGCAGGCGCCGTCAGGATCATGAGCGTCCATGGGGCGAAGGGGCTCGAGTTCCCAGTGGTCGCGATCCCCGACCTGGGAAGATCGATCTCGCACGATCCGTCGCGCATGCTTCTCGACGTGAGGCCGGGAGAAGGCCCCGTCCTCTCGCTGAGGCTCCCCTCCGACGAGGGCGGCGATCCCGGGCAGCGTTCGAGTCCCGCGTATGCGGACGCGGCCGAGCGCGCATCGCTGGCGCGGCTCGAGGAGGAGAAGCGTGTCCTCTACGTCGCGTGCACGCGAGCGGAAGAGGGGCTTCTTCTCTTCGCGAGCATGGACCCGGCGAAACCGACGAAGGACGACGTCCCCGCGGACTGGTTGCGGGCGGCGCTAGGTCTCACCGATCCGAGTGCGTACTCGGGGGACAAGCTGCGAGTGGAGGTGGTCGAAGGGCCGGGACCGCGCGAAGGTCGCCGGGCCCCCGCGCGGGACGATGCGGGGGTGGACGATGGCGCTTCACGTGGAGTCGCCTTCGCCGAGTCGCTCGAGACCCCGGCCGAAGCATTCGCGGATACCGACAAGGTCTCCTACAGCGACCTGCACCTGTTCGAGCGTTGCAGCATGCGATTCTTCGCGGAGCGTGTCTTGAGGCTCGGAGTGGCTCCCACGGGAGAGGGTGAGGGCCCGCGCCGGTTCGGGGATGCCGTCCACGCCGCGCTACGCATCGCCGGTGCAGACCGTGCCGTCGGCGAGGACCGCCTGGACGTGATCGGTCGCTACTGGAGACTCGACTCGGAAGGGAGACGGCGGCTTGGGAAGGCGGCCGGCGCGTTCTCCCGCTCGAGCATAGCCGGGCGGGCGCGGGAGACGGGCCGCGTCACGTGCGAGGCCTCGTTCGACGTCCCGCTCGCGGACGTGCGTCTGGCAGGCAGCATCGACCTGCTGGCCGAAGAGGGGACGAGCTTTCTCGCCGTGGACTACAAGACCGGCGCCGGCGCAGCGGACCCTACAACGGCATACCGGCTGCAGGCCGACTGCTACGCCCTTGCGCTGCTGCGCTCGGGCGCGGAGGAGGTCGAGGTGGTCTTCGTCGAGGTCGAGAACATCGTGGACGGCGCCCCGGTGCACGAGACGTTCGCGTACACGACGAGGGACACGGAGACGCTTGCCGGCGCCTTCGCGGAAAGGGTCGAGCGGATGAGGGCACGGGACTTCCGGCCGCTCGCCGCATGGACGCCGGACCCGTGCGAGGCTTGCGCCGCGCAAGGCGTGTCGTGCTCGCTCACTCCCGCGCGTCGGCGGCGTGGAGCTGGCTGAGCTGTCCGCACGCCGCGTCGATGTCCGCTCCGCGCTCCACGCGCACCGTGGCCTCGACGCCGGACGCGGCGAGTGTCTCGACGAATCGCTTGGGGACCTCACGGGGAGGACGCGCGAGCGCCGTCCCTTCGATGGGATTCACCGGGATGATGTTGACGTGGCACAGCAGGCCCTCGCAGAAGCGGACGAGGGCGCGAAGGTCCCCCTCGCCGTCGTTGACGCCCTCGATGAGGGCGTACTCCAGCGTCGGGCGACGGCCGGTCGCCGTGACGTAGCCGACGAGCGTGGAACGCAGTCTGACCAGAGGCTGGCCGCGTAGCGCGGGCATGAGCCGGTCGCGCGTCGCCTGTCTCGCCGCATGCAGGGAGACGGCGAGAGTGAACTGTTCGGGCTCGGCGGCGAACCGGCGGATCCCCGAGAGCACGCCGCACGTCGACACGGTGAGATGCCTCGCTCCTATGCCCGGTCCCTCCGGGGAGTTGAGGTATCTCAGCGCGCAGATAGTAGCGTCGTAGTTCGCGAACGGCTCCCCCTGGCCCATGGCCACGGCGTTGGAGACCCGGCACTCGAAGTCCGCCGCGACGCCAGTGACCTGATCGACCATCTCACCGGGAGTGAGGTCGCGCACGAAGCCGCCGGCGCCGGTGGCGCAGAACCGGCATCCCATCGCACAGCCGGCCTGCGACGAGAAACACACCGTGAGACGGCCCTCTCCCGGCATGCCCACGGATTCGACGACGACGCCGTCATCGAGACGCCACAGGTAGCGCCGCGTGTCGTCGAGGCGCGAGACGCGCCGGTCGACGAGCGCCGGGACGCCGACCGAGTACGATGTATCGAGCCGGTCTCGCAAGGCCGAAGGAAGGTCGGACATCTCCGAGAAGGATGCGGCGCGGCGTCCGTAGAGCCAGCGCTCGAGCTGCCGAGCCCGATATGCGGGCTCACCGAGGGTCTTCATCGCCTCAGCGAGCCCGTCGCGATCGAGGGACTTGACGTCGGTCCGCTCCCTCCCGGTCACGCTATCCCTCGTCGCTCTCGAGCGCGGCGCGGTACTCTTCGCGATGCGACTTCTCGAACCCGGCGAGGGCGCGGAAGTAGTAGGCGATCTCGGGGAACCCTTCAGCCTCGGCGATCTCGGCGAAACCGGGGTACATGTCGGTGCACTCGTAGTCTTCGCCCGCGGCCGCGACCGTGAGGTTCTCGGCCGTCGAGCCGATCGCGCCGAGGTACGCGAGATGGCCGAAAGCGTGTGCGGTCTCCTCCGTGGCGGCGCGATCGAACGCGGCTTTCGCGACGGCGCGGTCCTCGAGCTCCGCGACCCGCGAGAAGAGCGTGTAGCGACGGTTGGCCTGCGACTCGCCGGCGAACGCCGCCTGCAGGTTCTCGAGGGTCTTCGTGCCCTTCAGGTCGCCGGGGCCTTCGTAGGCGACGAAGAACGCTTTCGGCGCGCCGCATACCGGGCAGCGCTCGGGCGCCGGTCCGACGTGGTAGTACCCACAGCCCTTGCAGCGATACCTCTCGACCATGATGGTGCCCCTTCCTGCGCGCGAACGCGGCGACGCGCCCGACCCGTGGGTATCACATCCCCTATGTACCCGGGGCCGCGGCCGCCGCGCGTAAGGGACGACTACAGCGTCGCGGGCTTCGTCCCCACGACCATCTCGAGAGTCGTGCGCTTGCCGCCGCGCCAGAGAGTCAGGGTCACGCGGTCGCCGACACTGCGTCGGCGCACCGCCAGGATAAGGTCGCTCATCGACCTGATGGGCGTGGTGTCGAGCTCGACGACGACGTCCCCGGGCTTGAGCCCCGCCTTCTCGGCGTTCGTTCCCTTCGTGATCTCGACGATGAGCGCACCCTCCGTGACGGGGAGTTTCTTCTCCTTGGCCAGCTTCTCGTCGACCGACTGGCCGACGATGCCGAGGAACGGGTGACTCACCTTTCCCGTCGTGATGAGTTCGTCGGCGACGCGTGCGGCCGTGCGGACGGGTATGGCGAAACCGATCCCGTCGTTGGCGCCGCTGCTCGAGTAGATGGCGGTATTGATGCCGACGAGTCTGCCGCGCCTGTCGACGAGAGCGCCGCCGGAGTTGCCGGGATTGATGGCCGCGTCCGTCTGGATGACGTCGACGAGGGGGTAGACGCCCTGCCCGCCGCCCGCCGATTCCGGTAGCGAGCGGTGCAGTGCCGAGATGACACCCGAGGTCACCGATCGCTCGAGACCGAACGGGGAGCCGATCGCGATCACGAGGCTTCCGACGGGCGGCGGTTCCGAGCCGCCGAGCCTCACGAGCGGGAGCGAGGAGTCGATGCGGACGACAGCGATGTCGGTGTCGGCATCGCGGCCCACGAGCCTGCCGACGTGCTTCTCACCGGAGGTGTCGGTCACGACGATCTTGTCGGCGTTCTCCACGACGTGGTCGTTCGTGAGGATGAACGTGCCGCCTTCGGGGGCGCGGCGGAACGCGACGCCCGAACCGCTGCCGGATATCGGCACGCCGGGATGGGACTGCGGCAGACCGCCCTCGCCGCCCTTGACCGTGGCGTCGCTCGAGACGTCGATGTTCACGACGCTCGGCAGCGCCGCCGCCGCGGCGGCGGCGACGGGCTCGGCCGTCGAGCCGCCGACCACTCGCACCGTGCCCGTTCGCGGGGAAGCTCCTTCGCGCGAGGCGAGCCAAGCTCCGGCGAGACCGCCGGCGAACCCTGCGGCACCGCCGACGAAAAGGGAGAACACCAGCGCTATCGTGGCGGAAGCGAGTACCGGATGACCGGGGCGAGACGCTATAGGAACCGGAGGGGAGGTAGGTGAGGGCGCCTCCACGGCGGTCTTCTCATCGATGTCCATCTTGTCCACCTTCCATGACGCTATCGCTGCGCTCGGCGCAGCCACGGCGTATTGTACGCCGCCGCCGCCGCTCACGGGCCGCGCGCGACGATAATACACGGAAGCTCCACAACCGCCGACGTCGATGGAAGCGGTTGTCTGTCCGCCGCGCCCTGGCCTAGACTGGCCCGTAGGGACACGTCCGAAGGGGGAGCATGTCGGAGACGCTGGATACGGGGCACGAAGCTGAGCCGGAAGAACCGGTCCAGTTGCAGCTGGAGGACACCCCGGAGGACGCCGCCGAGGAACCGGCCGAGGAACCCGAGGACGCCCCCGAGGAGCTGGCCGAGACCTCCGACACCGAGGACCTCGACATCGCGCTGGCTGCGGTCGAACAGGAGATAGAGTCCGCAGAGCCATCCGTTCCGCTCGGCGCTGCCCGGTCGCGCGCCGTACGCACATGGCCGTTCGTCGCATATGCCGCGATCTGGTTCGTCTTCGCGGTCGCCGCGGTGTTCGCCCTGCGGCCCTCGGCGCTCCAGGGGACGATCGTGGGGTCGGATTACTATCCGGCCGTCGTGTTCGTCGGAGCGGCTCTAGCCGCGGTGGGGCCGGTCCTCGTCCTGGTGGTCTGGCTCGTCGCGAGAAGGATAGACGAGCGATCGCGCAAGGGGCTGCTCGCGTCTGTCTCCGTCAGGGGCGCCTCTGCGACGCTCTTGGGCGTGATCCTGTGGTGGGCCGCGCTCCTCCTGCTCGACTACTTCCGGCTCGGGACGCTGCGGTGAGCCGACCCAGGGTCGCCGTGTTGATGGGCGGCCGTTCCGCCGAACGGGAAGTCTCGCTCCACACCGGGGAGCAGGTGGCCGCGGCGCTCCGGGAGACGGGACATCGGGTCACGACCATCGACTCGGGAGATCCCGGTTTCATCGATTCCTTGCGCGAGGACGCGCCGGACGCCGTCTTCATCTGTCTCCACGGGCGATTCGGCGAGGACGGCACCGTCCAGGGGCTCCTCGAGCTGCTGGAGATCCCCTACGTCGGCTCAGGAGTGCTCGCGAGCGCGCTTGCGATGGACAAGGTCATGTCGAAGCATGTCTTCGCGCAAGCAGGACTGCCGACGCCCGAATATCTCGTCTTGCGTCGCGGCGAGTCCGCGGACCCGGGGCGCATCCTTGCCCAGCTCGGGGAGAAGGTCGTCGTCAAGCCGGCGAACGAGGGCTCCGCCATCGGGGTCTCCATCGTGCATGCGGCCTCGGAGTTGCCGAGCGCCATCGAAGAGGCGTTCCGCTGGGACCGGGACATCCTGATCGAGCGCTTCGTCTCCGGCGTCGAGATCACCGTGGGCGTGCTCGGCAACGATGAGCCCGTGGCGCTGCCCACCCTCGAGATCGTGCCCGAGCACGAGTTCTACGACTACGAATCCAAGTACGTTCCCGGCATGAGCAAGCACATCATCCCGGCGCGCGTGAGCGAGGCGATCCGCGAGGAATGCGCGCGGCTGTCGCTGGAGGCCCACCGTGCTCTCGGCTGCCGCGGGATGTCGCGTGCGGACATCATCATCGACGCGGACGGCGCGGCCTGGCTCCTCGAGGTGAACACCATCCCCGGCATGACGTCCACCAGCCTTCTTCCGGACGCGGCGCGTGCGGCGGGGATCGAGTTTCCCGCACTGTGCGATCGTCTCGTCGGGCTCGCGTTGGAGTAGCGCGGAGTCAGGCGTCCGATACCGCGTCGGTCGCCAAGGGCAGGTCGATCACGACCCTCGCTCCGCCCGACGGCGCGTCCTCGACGCGGGCGCTCCCGCCGTGTCCCTCCGCGATGGACTGGACGATGTAGAGCCCGAGACCCGTCCCGGGGACGTCGCCACCCTCCAGGCGCTTCAACCGATCGAAGACGGTCGTCCGAGCGTTCTCGGGGATGCCTGGTCCCTCGTCCTCGACCGCGATGGTCGCGCGTCCGTCCTTCCGGCCGACCGCGATGGTGATGACGCTCGCGGGCGGGGTGTACTTGAAGGCGTTCGTGATGAGGTTCGAGAGGGCCTGCCGCAAGCGATGGGGGTCTCCGAGCACGACGACCGACCCGGCGGCGCGCACCGCGAGCCGTTGGGTGCCCGTGGTGGCGAGCGATGCGGTCATCTCGTCGGCGAGCGCGGTGAGGTCCACCGGGCTCAACGTGCGCGGGGCGAAGACCTCGTCCGCGCGCGTCGCTCGCAGCAGGTCCTCGAGCAGTTCGAGCATCCTCACCGAACTGCGCCGGGCGCCTTCGGCCGCATGTGTGCGCGCGTCGGGGTCGAGCGGGCGCTCGAGCAGGTCGATGTATCCGGTGATGACCGTGAGCGGTGTGCGAAGGTCGTGCGACACGAGCGAGAGGATCTCTCCGCGAAGATCGGAGCGGCGTCGCTCTTCGGCGACGTCGCGTGCTGTGAGCACGACGTGACGAGGGTGCCCGCCCGGACGCCTGGCTGCGAGCGAGACCCAGCGGTCGGCGAGGCCCGGAAGCGTGATGCGGACGTCGATCGGGCGGCGCAGGGCGCGCTCCAGCAACTCGCTTGGCGAGAGGGCTTCTCCGTCTTCGCCGAAGAAATCGGCGTCGGCGAGGACGGCCTCCAGCGAGCGGCCGACGATGTCGTCCGCGGGGCGGCCGATCAGGTAGCAGACGGCCGGATTCGCGAGCACCACGATGCCGTCGCGAAGGAGGGCGATGCCATCGGGCAGGTTCTCGACCGCCACCGCGAGGGACTCCTCGGCTTGCCACGCGAGATCGGTCGCGCGCCGTAACTCGGCGGTGTGCGCCGACAGCTGACGCAGCAGGTCGTCGATGACCGTGCCGAGTTCGCGCATCTCGAACGGCAGGTGTGGGTCGACATCGAGGGGCGTCTCGTACGGCTCGCCTTCCAGGGCGGCGTTGCCTCGCGAGCGGATATGATCGAGGAAGGCGCGCGCTGATCTCGCGACGCGGTCGGAAGCGGCGAGCCCGCTCGCCATACCGACGACCCCGGCGCCGATCGCGAGGATGAACGCGAGGAGGGCGAAGGTGGATGTGGGCAAGGCGCTGAAGTCGAACCCTGCGCTGTCGGCCAGGGCGAGCGCGGCGAAGAGCGTCAGCAACCCGCCGAACGCCGATACCGCCGCGGTGGCCGCGAACCGGACGCGCAGCGTGCTCGACGGCCGGGACCGTGTCATCGATCGGACCTGTGAGTCGCTCCTCCCCATGCCCTGATACTACCCGTCGGACCCCACCGAGTCGCCTGCATCCCGACGAGCGGCTGTCGCGAGCTTCACGGCGTCGATGATCGCGACGGGCAGTGTCGCCGCCACGAGCACGGCGAGCCAGTCCTGAGGTCCGAGCCCCGTCGTCCCGAAGACGCGCTGCAGGGCGGGCACGTAGACGACGAGACACTGCAGTGTCGCGGAGCCCGCGAAAGCCGCGACGAGCCAACGGTTCCGCAGCGAATAGGCCGACCACACGGTGCGCGTCTCGCTCCGGAAGTCGAAGGCGTGCAGCAACTGCGCGAGGACCATCGTGGTGAAGAGGACGGTCTGGGCCCTCGCCGGCCCATGTCCGGGAGCCAAGAAGTCCGTCCATACCCACGCTGACAGACCCCCCAGTGTGATCGCGGCGCCCTGCCACAGGACCTGGAGCTGGCGCCGCCGCGTGAGGATCGACTCGTCCGCCGCGCGCGGAGCGCGCTCCATGACGCGGGGGGAAGGCGGGTCGACCCCGAGGGCGAGCGCGGGCAGACCGTCGGTCACGAGGTTGATCCACAGCAGTTGGAGCGGGAGGAGCGCGGGGCTGGTGGTGAAGAAGCTCGTCGTGAAGACGATGAGCACCTCGGAGACGTTGCACGAGAGCAGGAACAGGATGAATTTCCGCAGGTTGTCGTAGACGACACGGCCTTCACGGACCGCGACGACGATAGTGGAGAAATCGTCGTCGGCGAGCACCATGTCCGCGGCCTCGCGGCTCACGTCGGTACCGACGCGGCCCATGGCGACGCCGATGTCGGCCTTCTTGAGGGCGGGGGCGTCGTTGACGCCGTCGCCCGTCATCGCGACCGTATGCCCCCGGCGCTTGAGCGCGTCGACGATGCGGAGCTTGTGCACCGGGTCGACCCTGGCGTAGATGCGGATGTCCTCCACGAGGGAGGCGAGTTCGTCGTCGTCCATGCGCTCGAGGCGCGCCCCCGTCACGACCTCCTTCCCCTCGAGCAGCCCGATCTCGTCCCCGACAGCCCGGGCGGTGAGCGCGTGGTCCCCGGTGACCATCGCGACGTGGATGCCGGCGCGATGGCAGAGCTCGACAGCCTCTTTCACGCCGTCGCGGGCTGGATCGACGAGGCCCATGATGCCGAGGTACGTCATGCCGCTCTCGAGCGTCTCGTCCGGCTCCGGCCCGCCCTGCCCCAGTTCGCGCACCGCGAAGGCGAGTGTGCGGTAGCCGGTGGAGGCGAGACCCTCGTTCGCCGCGTGAAGGCGCGCGCGCAGCGCGTCGGTCATCGGCACCGTCTCGCCGTGCAGCCTCGCGCTCTCGCACAGCCCGAGCACGACGTCGGCGCCGCCCTTCATGTAGGCGACCCGCCCCTCGTCGGTCGCGTGGACGGTCGTCATGCGTTTGCGTTCGGAGTCGAACGGGACCTCGCCGACACGCCTCCGGCGCAGCCGCCGCTCCTCGAGACGGTCCGCGGCGACGAGCAGCGCGGTCTCCGTCGGGTCTCCGAGGGCCGTGCCGTCAGCCGCGATCCGGGCGTCGTTGCACGACGCCGCCACCTCGAGAAGGAGTTGCAGGTCGGGACCGTCGAAGGTGCGCCCGGAGGGCTCGATGCTCCAGTCGCTGCCGATCGAAGCGGCATCCTCGCCGACGACGAGCCGTCGCACGGTCATCTCGTTGCGCGTCAAGGTGCCGGTCTTGTCGGAGCAGATGAACGTCGTCGACCCGAGGGTCTCGACGGCGTGGAGCTTCTTCACGATCGCGTTGCGCTCCGCCATGCGGCGGACGCCGAGGGAGAGCGCGACCGTGACGATGGCGGGGAGCCCCTCGGGGATGGCGGCGACGGCGAGCGATATCGCGACCAGCAGCGCGACGGTCACGCGCTCGCGGAAGCCGGCATGCGCGAGCGCTGGGAGCAGGCCCTCCCCGGTGCCGGCCGCGGCGCGCCACACGCCGACGGCGAACACGATCGCGGCGATGGCGAGGACGAGGAGCGCGATCCGCTTGCCGACGTCCTTGAGTTCGCGCTGGAGCGGAGTCCGCTCCTCTTCCTGCTCGGCGAGGAGACCTGCGATCCTGCCCATCTCGGTGGATGGGCCGGTGGCGGTCACGACTACCCTTCCTCGGCCGACGGCGACGGACGTGCCGGCGAAGACCATGTCGATCCGGTCCCCGAGCGACGCCTCCGGGTCCGTGACCGCGGCGGCGGTCTTGGAGGCGGGGCGGCTCTCGCCGGTGAGAGAGGCCTCCTCGGTGCGCAATGCCGCGACCTCGACGAGGCGCCCGTCGGCGGGAACGCGGTCTCCCGCCTCCAGGAGGACGATGTCCCCCGGGACGAGTTCGCGCGAGTCGACCTCCAGCTCCGAGCCGCCGCGCACCACCGTAGCCGTGGGGGCCGAGAGCTCCTTCAGCGCGTCCATCGCCCGCTCGGCGCGATACTCCTGAGCGAAGCCCAGGATGCCGTTGAGCACGAGTATCGCGGTGATCGCCACCGCGTCGGTGACCTCGCCCTCGAGCGCCGAGACGGCGACCGCGGCGAGCAGCACCCAGATCATGAAGTCGTTGAACTGGCCGAGGAGCATACGCCACGGGGGTGTACGCGTCTCCGGAGCGAGTTCGTTGGGTCCCACCTCGGCGAGAAGAGCGGCAGCCAGTTCGGGTCCCAGGCCGGTATCCGCGTCGACGCACAGTCTCGCGAGCGTCTCCGAGGCGGGTTCGAGGAATGCGGGGAGCGGGGCGCGCGTCTCGCTGGCGGGTGCGTCGACCATGGGGTCCTCCGGGGTCCGCGTCTCCATCGGTGTGGCAGACCCTCGACGGGTCGTGCCCCGTCGAAGGTCTCGCGGTCACGGTCTCCCGTGGTGGCAGGGCCGGGGCAGCGTTCGCCCGGGTCTGTCGGCCTGCCGCCCGCCGAAGAGCCGGCGGGACGCTACTCCCCTTCGCACGGCTACGGTAGTGCAGCGAGGGGCGGTGCGCAAGCGGCCTCCGGGTGGGAGATGGCAGGGTTGACACGGGCTATGGCACGGTATTAGCATGCACCAGTACAAGAGATTAGTATCAGCTAATACCTAGAGGCGAACGGAGCCCGCGATGCGCATCAGGATGAGGAGAGGACGCGACCGCTGCGACGGATGCGAGCAGTCGGCAGCGTGCACCCTCGATCTCGCCCGGCGCGGCGACCGGCTCGTCGTCCTCGGAGTGGACGACGAACGCGCTCGCATGCACGCGGTCAGGTTCGGCATGGGCGAAGGCGCGTGCGTATCGTGCGTGACCGTCCTGCCCGCCGGACCCGTCGTCCTGAGATCGGGCCGTCAGGAGATAGCCGTCGGACGCGAGCTCGCCAAGCGCATCCGTGTCGCCCCCGCACCGGAGGCGGCCTGACATGGCCACCTGCCACGCTCCGTCCGGGACCGAGGCGCGCCGCGACGCGACCACGCTCGTGCTCGTGGGCAATCCCAACGTCGGGAAATCCGTGGTCTTCCACTTGCTCACGGGCGTCTATGTCGATGTGAGTAACTATCCGGGGACGACCGTGGAGCTGACGCGCGGCCGTCTCGACGGGCGTGACGTGATCGACACCCCCGGCGTGTACGGGGTCTCCTCCTTCAACGACGAGGAGACGGTCGCGCGCGACGTCATCCTCGGAGCCGGCACCGTCGTCAACGTGGTCGACGCCGTGCACCTCGAGCGTGACCTGTTCCTGACGTTGCAGCTCGCGGACATGGGGCTGCCGATGGTCGTGGCGCTGAACATGGCCGACGAGGCCCGCCGCGAAGGGGTCGCCGTCGATCGCGAGCTCCTCGAGGAGGTCCTCGGCGTCCCGGTGGTCGAGACGGTCGCGGTGAGCGGGGCCGGGATCGACGAGTTGCGTTCGGCGCTGGACCGGGCCCGCCCGGCGCGACCCGACGCGGAGATCGAGGACCTGGTCCTTCCGCTCGAGGCGGCGATCGGCTCGCGGGCCGAGGCGCTGCTCGTGCTCGAAGGCGACGAGGCCGTCTCGTCGCGCAACGGGGTGTCGCCGGGGACGATGCGCGAGGAGCTGTACTCGCGCAGGCGCGCCCGTGTGGACGCCCTCGCGAAGCGCGTCGTGCGCTCGACGACCGAGGGCGCGGGACTGGCGGCGAGGCTGGGCTACTGGATGCTGCGCCCGATCACCGGGCTGCCCCTGCTCGCGCTACTGCTGTGGGGGATGTACGTCGTCCTGGGGCAGTGGATAGCGGGCGGTCTCGTCGGCGTCACCGAGGGCACCGTCATGAAGGGCTACTGGGAGCCGTTCGCCCGTGGTCTTGTCGGGACCGTCGCGCCGCGCGGCTCGGCCGTCTACACGTTCCTGGCCGGGGAGTTCGGCGTTCTGACGATGACCCCGACGTATCTGCTCGGGGTGATCCTCCCGCTCGTCACGGGGTTCTACCTCCTGCTCGCTCTCCTTGAGGACACCGGATACCTGCCGCGCATCGCCACGCTCGCGGACCGCGCGTTGGCTTCCGTCGGTCTGAACGGGCGGGCCGTCATCCCGCTGATCCTCGGCCTCGGGTGCGTGACCATGGGGACGCTGACGACGCGCATCCTCGGCAGCAAGCGCGAGCGGTTCATCGCCACCGCGCTCATGGCGATCGCCGTGCCGTGTTCGGCTCAGATCGCGGTGATCGCCGCGCTGATGACGCGCGTCGGGCCGGGATACGCCGCCGCGTACTTCTCGGCGTTGCTCGGCGTCTTCGTGATCGTCGGGACAGTGCTCGCGCGCCTGACTCCCGGCGAGTCCACCGACCTTCTGATCGACCTGCCATCGCTGCGAGTGCCGCGGCTCGACAACATCGCGCGCAAGACCGCGGTGAAGGTCAAGCACTTCATGGGAGAGGTCGCGGTCTTCTTCCTCCTGGGCGCCGCGTTCATCTCGACGCTCGACGTGACGGGGGCACTCGGGTGGATCCAGCGCATCGCTACCCCGCTCACCGTCGGGTGGCTGGGGCTGCCTCCGCAGGCCGCGACGGCGTTCGTCATGGGCTTCGTACGGCGCGATTTCGGCGCCGCAGGGTTCTTCTCCATGCACCTGTCCGACCCGCAGCTCCTCGTCGCGATGGTGACGATCACGCTCTTCGTACCCTGCATCGCGTCGGTGATGGTCATCATGAAGGAGCGGGGCGCGGGCTACCTCGCGGGCCTGCTCGGCGCCTCACTCGGCCTCGCGTTCCTGCTGGGGGGCATCATCGCCCGGATCGTCGGGGTGGCGTGATGCGGCACGCGAAGAAGATGCCCGCCGACGCCCCGGCACGCGGCTTGCGGTGTCCGGGGTGCGGGCTCGTCACCGAGGGGCCACGATGCGTCCGTTGCGGGGCGTTCGTCCTCCCGGCTTGCGCGGGCGGTTGCGCGGGCTGCACGGGCTGCCCGGTGGCGCCGAAGGTCCGAAGCGTCGTATAGTGTTCGGGCGCGCGGCGCCGCCGCGGCCCTCCGTTGGATGAAAGGAATCCCGATGTCCGATACGCCGACCGGCGGCCAGAACCAGCAGCAGACGATCGTCTACCTGCTGGCTGGCGTCGCCGTCCTTCTCCTCGCCATCGTCGTCGTGCTCGTGTTGCGCGGGAACCAGTCCACGGTCCCGCCCGTCGCAGCCACGACCGCTGACGCCGCCGCTGCTGCCGCTGCCGCCGCCCCCGCGGCCGCCGACACGGCGCCGTTCGACGCGACGAAGGCCACCAAGGTCCCGAGCGGTGTTCTCCCCAAGGACTACGTCGCCCAGTACTACCAGGCTATACTCGACAAGAAGTGGGACAAGGCCTTCAAGATGCAGCCCACCGACAGCCAGACGGGGAACACCGTCCAGGGCTTCCAGGACACGCAGGTCAGCTACGGGATGGCGTCCTTCAAGGTCCTCTCGTCGAAGACGTCCGGCGACCAGATGACGGTCGAGGCCGAGCAGAACCTCGGCGCCAACGGCACGTGGGGCGCCCAGTGGATCTTCGTGAAGTACCAGGGTGCATGGGTCGTCAAGGACAAGACCGTCCAGATGAAGTAGCGCCGCGAGCGCGCATAGCAAGGTCCGCACGGCGCCTCCCATGTGGGGGCGCCGTGCTAGTCTGGGGGCCATGACCGACCTCCTCGCCGCCTTCCTAGCGCCGGGCACGCCCGACGATGTGACCGCCGCTTACGCGGGGCTCGCCGAGCGCGCGGCGGACGCGGTCTGGGGGTTCGAGGACGAGATCGCGGTCGTCGACGTGGAGACGACCGGGTTCGATCCCGACCGCGATCACATCATCGAGGTCGCCGCGCTCGTCGCCCGGGGTCCGGAGGTGCTGGGCCGATACGCCACGCTGGTCGACCCCGGCGTCGCGATCCCCGCCGAGACGACTCGTCTCACCGGCATCGGCGACTCCGACGTCGCCGGCGCGCCGCGGATCGAGGCGGCGGTGACGCGACTCGGTGAGGCCGTAGGGGGTCGGGTCATGGTCGCTCACAACGCGTCCTTCGATCGGGGATTCCTTTCCAGGCTCGGCGGCGGAGCAGGTCTCGCGGGAGGATGGGTCGACACGCTCGAACTCTCCCGCATCGCGCTCCCGCGGCTGCGGAGCCATCGTCTGAAGGACCTCGCCGCGGCGTTCGGAGTCGCCCTGCCGCATCACCATCGCGCGGGCGACGATGTCGAGGCGCTCTTCCGTGTCTGGCGCGTGCTGCTCGCGGGTCTCCAGGACCTGCCCGAGGACGTGCTCGGCGCGGTGGCTGCGCTTGACGACGGGGCGCGATGGGACCTGCGGTCGCTGCTCTCACATCATGCGGCGGCGCGCCCGGCGCGCTCGCTCGACCTCGTGAGGACGCGCCGCTCCCGAGTCGACCGCGACCGCGCGGAGCCTCTGCACGACGCCGCCGAGATGGACGTGCAGCCTCCGGACCCCGACCGGGTGAGGGAGGCGTTCGCGGCGGGCGGTCTCGTCGGCGCGATGTACGACGGGTTCGAGACGCGCGAGGAGCAGTCGCAGATGGCCGTCGGAGTCGCGGAGGCGTTCGCCGAGGGCCGTCACCTCGCGGTCGAGGCGGGAACGGGCGTGGGGAAGTCGGTCGCGTACCTCGTGCCCGCCGCGCTCCTCGCGCTGGACAACCGCATCGGTGTCGGGGTCGCGACCAAGACCAACACGCTCATGGACCAGCTCGTCCACGGCGAGCTCCCTCGTCTGGCGGCAGCGCTCGGCGGCGGGCTGCGGTACGTGGCGCTCAAGGGATACGATCACTACGTCTGCCTGCGCAAACTCGCTCGGCTGGCGGTCACGCCCGCAGCCGGCGACGAGGAACTCCGTGCGGCGACGGCGGCGCTCCTCGCCTGGACCGCGCAGACCACCTGGGGAGATCTAGAGGCGGTCAACATCCATCTGCCGGAGGCGGTCCGCCGCGCGGTCGTCGCGACGACCGGCGAGTGCGTCAAGAAGCGTTGTCGCTTCTACCCGGGGCTTTGTCTCCTCCATGGCGCACGCAAGCGGGCGTGCACCGCGCACGTGGTCGTCACGAACCACGCGCTGCTCTTCCGCGACCTGACCGCCAACGGCGGCATCCTCCCGCCCCTGCGCTACTGGGTGGTCGACGAAGCGCACTCCGCCGAGGCCGAGGCGCGCAAGCAACTCTCGCTCGACGCGTCCTGCTCCGAGCTGAGCGGCCTGCTCAGGGGGCTGCACCAGTCCGGGAGGGGCGGGTATCTCGATGCGTTGAGGACGAGGCTCGCCTCCTCGCGCAAGAGCGAGGGGGCGGACGCGCTCGCGCGGCTGGACACGCTCGTCGCGGAGGTCGGCACGGCGAGCACCCTGACCGCTTCGTTCTTCGACTTCCTCAAAGACATCGGCGAAGGTATCGGGGATCCGGGGGGATACGGGGCCCTCGACATCCGGATCTCGCCGCGACTGCGCGAGACGGGGACTTGGGGGACGGCGGCCGGCGTCGGTCGCTCGCTGCTGAAGCGCCTCGACTCCGTGGTGCGCGAGGGCAAGACGCTCGTCGGCGCGCTCGAGGAGCTCGGCGAGTCCTTCGCCGAGCAGCGACTCGACCTCGTGGGACAGATCATCGGCCTCGCCGACCAGATGGCGGGCCTGGGCGCGGTCCTCGACGGCGAGAGTGACGAGTACGTCTACCGGGCGCACATCGTCCTGCGCAGGGACGTCCCGGGAGAACGCATCGGCGCCGAGCCCGTGGACGTGGGGGCGATGCTGGCGGAGGAGCTCTACCCCAAGCTGACGTCCGTCGTCTACACGTCGGCGACGATCGCGGCCGGCGACGATTTCTCGCATTTCGAGCGTTCCGTCGGTCTCGACCGGCTGCCCGAAGGGTCGCACGCGACGCTCAGGCTCGCCTCGAGCTACGACTTCGAACGCCAGATGGCGGTCTTCGTCCCGACCGACATCGAGGAGCCGGGCTCCGCGGGAAGCCTCGAGCGGCTCGAGCGGCTGCTGCTCGATGTCCACGAAGCGATGGGCGGTTCGGTGCTCACACTCTTCACCAATCGCCGAGACATGCTCGAGCTCTACCGGAGACTCGCTTCGCCGCTCGCCGCGCGAGGGCTCCAGCTCTTGGTGCAGGGCCGCGGCGTCTCCCGGAAACGTCTTCGCGACGAGTTCCTCGCGGACGAGCGGCTGTCGTTGTTCGCGACGCGCTCGTTCTGGGAGGGCTTCGACGCGAAGGGCGACACGCTGCGCTGCGTCGTCGTGCCGAAACTGCCTTTCGGGCAGGTGCGCGAGCCGCTCCTCGAGGAACGCAAAGCGCGCGACCCCGACTGGTGGGACCGCTACTATCTGCCCGCGGCGGTACTCGAGCTGAAGCAGGCCGCGGGCCGGCTCATCCGCTCCTCGACCGACACGGGGTGTCTCGTCCTGGCCGACGGCCGGCTCGTGACGAGGGGGTACGGACGGCGGTTCCTCGACGCTCTGCCCGTGAGCGATGTCGAGCTTCTTCCCGCTCAGCGCGTCGGCGAGGAGATCGCCAGGCGCTTCGGGCGACCGCTGCCCTAGTCCCTAGACGGCCAGGCCGGAGGCGACCATCCGCGCGAGGTCCGCGACGGCAGCGCGGATGTCGGGCGGAGACAGGACCTCGGCTTCCCCCAGCCGTGCGACGACGCGCCTGGCCAGCCACTCCGCGGACGCCGTCGGGACGTGGGCGAGGACCGAGCCGTCGTTCTGGCGGTCGAAGGTCGTGCCCGGCCAGTCTCGCGGATCGAGGTCGGCGCCGGGAGCGAACATGACCTCGGCGACGGGCAGGCCGATGAAGTCGGGCGAAGCGCCGAGGCCGGCCGTGTTCTCCGCCACGGTCGCCGGCTCGCCTGTGGTCTGTGCCTCACCGACCCGGTCGAGCCGGAAGGTGCGCTCCTCCCCTGCCTGCTCGCAGAAGCCGGCGAGGTACCACGTCCCGCGCTCGTTGAAGAGCCGATGCGGATGGACGAGACGTCTCGTGCACGCGTCGCGACCTCCTCCGAGGTGCGTGAGGAGGACCTTCTCTCGTCGCTCGAGCGCTCCCGCGACGACTCGGTACACGTGGGTGACACCCCCGGGGTCGACGGCGGCCCTGACCGTGCGCGCCAGTTCGTCGGGTCCGGTCGCGCCGCTCGCGGCGATGAGGCGTGCGACGAGGGGATCGTCCGGTCCCGCTCCGGCCGACTGCAGCGCGGCGGCGACGGCGCGGGCCTCGCGCGGCGAGAGCCGCAGCGGCTTCTCGAGCGCGGGGGGTCCGAGGAAGACACGCACCTCGCCGTCGGAGATGTCGAGTTCGATAAGGTCGTCGGGCGTGAACGGGGGGATGCCGCAGTAGCCGAGGGTGGTCAGGTCGGCGGCAGTCTCCGCCACGGTCGCCCCGACCCGGGCGGCGAGGTCGGCGACGAGAAGCGTCTCTCCCGCTCGCAGGGCGGGGAGCAGCGCCAGGAGCCTGCGGGCGCGCATGGCGGAAGTCGGCTTACCCATGTCGCGCGGCCACCTCCGAGCAGCCGGCACAGAGCCGCGCGCGCGCTCTCTCCGGCTCGAGGAGGACGACCCCCGGTCCGTTCTCGACGACCCACCTGAGCAGGCGGTCGACGCTGCGGGCCTGGACACGCCAGGTGAGCGACCCGTCGGGATCCGGCTCGAGCGAGCCCCGGCCCTCGATCAGCCGCGGGGCGCGCCATGCGTGGTCGGGCGAGAAGCGAAGGACCGCCTCGAACGGCGTCGGGCCGTACTGGAAAGGAAGACGGGCGAAGTCCGCCACGTCGAACCCGGGCTCGACGTCGAAGTCGGGGGTCTTGCGCGAGCCGGTGTTCGGCGCGAGCGCCCCCATCCTGGAGACCGCGAAGACGCGGACCTCGTCGAGGTCGCGGTCGCGTCCGACGAGGTACCAGCGTCCTTCGCGGAAGAAGAGCCCGAAAGGCTCGACGTCGCGGGCGCGGGACGCGCCGCCGGCGCCGGTGTACTCGAACCGCACCCGCTTGCGGCCCCCGACCGCGGCCGCGAGCGTGGCGGCGTCGGCGCCCTGGCCTTCGGGCGATTCGTCCGCGAGGCGACTCGTCGCGGGAGGCCCTTCGGCCGATCGCGGCGCGATCTTCGCGAGTGCGAAGAGGAGGTCGTCGCCCAACGGGAAAGCGGGGTCGTCCGCGAACGCCGCGCCGACGGCGCGCACGAGAGCCGCCTCGTCAGGCGCGAGGGCCACCCGGGCGGTCGGCGTCGATGCGGAGTCGAGGCGGTAGCGCTCGGCGTCGTCGCCGCCGTCAACCACGATGGCGAGTCCGGCCGCGCGCAGATCGTCCTTGTCCCGCTCGAACATCCGGAGGAAGGCCTGTTCGTCCTGACCCTCGGGATACCCGATCCCGGCCTCGCGCACGCCGGACGCGCTGACGCCTCCCCTGGACGAGGCGATGAGAAGCGCGAGGTTGACGAGCCGTTCGGCGGGGTCGGTCACGTGCGCCCCCAAGGTCGGTTCCGCCGTCGGGCGTATCGTACCTGAAGGAATAGGAAACGAGGCGCGTGGGGGGTACGCGCCTCGTTATTCGAGCGGGCGTACCCCGGCCACGAGGGGGGAGGAATGGGCCGGGCACCACTGCTCGCGTCCGAGGCAAGCAACACGCATGCCAGGATTGCTCTCGCGAGCGCCTTGCCTCGCAGGGCGTCGGGGGCTACAAAGGAACGGTCGCAAGGGCCGGTCATCGGGTCGAGGCGGGGTGGGGGGATATGCTGACAGGCGCTCTCGGCGGGGACGAGCCGGGTGTCGGTGCCGCTCAGGAAGCCGAGCGAGCCGTCATGGTGCGCCTCGCCGAGGACCTGCGCCGGACGCTCGGCGCCCCGAGGATCTACATGCTGACCGTGGACAAGGACGGGACCCTCAGGGTCCGCGGCGGTATCCCCGACGGGGAGACGCCTTCTCCGAGGCCTGTCTCGGATTACCCGGCACTGGCGCGGGCCATCGCGCTCGAGAGGACATCCTTCGTGGAGGACCCGCTCGCGTCGGATGCGGACCCGGGCACCTACGCCGTACTCCCGCTCGCCGGTTTCCGTCACGCTTCCGGCGTCGTCGTGGTGGCGGGGCCGGTCGCCGAGGCGTGTTCCGAGACCCCGCTCGACGCGGTCCGAGACGCCATCGTCGCCACGATCGTCTCACTGGGCGAGGGCGACGATCTGCAGCGTCGCATCCGTGAGTTCGAAGAGTGGGCCCGGGTGGCGATGAGGATGTTCGATGCCTGCTCCGATGCGATCTTCTTCGCGGACCTCGACGGCATCATGCGCAGATGGAATCCGGCCGCCGAACGGCTCTACGGATGGACGGCGGAAGAGGCTATCGGCTCGATGCTGCCGATGTTCGCCTCGCGCTCACGTGGTCGAGCCGTCGAAGAGATACGGCGCGTCGCATCGCGAGGGGTCGTCGCGGACGGGAACGACATCCACGTCCGGAAGGACGGATCGCGCATCCACGTGCTCGTCACCTCACTCCCATGCCGCGACGGCGACGGGCACGCGACGGGCGTCGTCCATGTCATGCGCGATCTCGCGCACGACAGCCGTCTCGAGGCGGTCCAGGGGCGGTTCACCGCTCTCGCCTCCCAGCAGCTCCGCAATCCGCTCACCGCCGTGCTCGGCTACGCACAGCTCATGCTCCGCCCCGAGGTGATCGAAGATCCCGCGAGCCGGGCGCGCGTGGCTACGGCGCTGGAGGCCCGCGCAAGGGAGATGTCGGAGATCGTGGACGACCTCCTGCTCGTGACCGAGATCGAGACCGAGGGGCTCGCACTCGACGAGGAGCCCGCCGAACTCCCCGCGCTCGCGACGGAGGTCGTCGCGCGCTTCGAGTCGATGCGAGGCGGGCACCGGTTCGTCCTTGATGTAGACGCGTCGATGCCCTGCCTGCGCGCCGACCGGCGCCGGCTCGAGCAGGCGCTTGCGAACCTCCTGTCGAACGCGGTGAAATACTCTCCTGCCGGGGAGGACGTCCTCGTCTCAGCGTTCGCCGATGGGCTGGAGGGGGTACTCTCCGTCTCGGACGGCGGCGTCGGGATCGACGAGGCCCTCCTGCCGGAACTCTTCGAGCGATTCGCTCGGGGTGAGCCGGACGATGTGCGCCATGCGACCGGGACCGGGCTCGGCCTTTACATCGTGCGGGCAATCGCCGACGCTCATGGAGGTCGAGTCGAGGCGCGCCGCAACTCCGGGAAGGGGAGCACGTTCTCCATCCGGTTGCCTCTCGGTGACGATCGCTAGGTCCGCAGGTCTTGAGCGAGAGGGAGGACGCGATGGACCCCACTAACGACATGCCCGCCGCCCCGTCGCCGCAAGCGGCCGCACCGCCGCCCCTGCCGCCGACGTACGCTCCGCCGGGGGGCTACACGCCCGCCACGGCGCCGCGCCGCGGAGGCAAGGTGGTACTGATCGTCGTCATCGCCGTGCTGTTGCTCCTGTGCGCGTGCGCGGGCGTCGGCGTCGCCTTCTTGGCGCCGGTGTTCGGCAAGCAGGCCGCAGCGGAGAAGAAGGTCGAACAGGCGATCGACCTGATGACGAGTTCCGAACCGGTCGTCACCGAGGTCGACGCGATCGTGCAAGCGGAGGTCACACCCGAGCTCGCGCAGCGCGCCAAGGCCGCGGGGGCTCGTATCGAGCCCGCCCTCGAGGACCTGAAGGAGGCGAAGGGGCTCGTCGAGGAGGCGAAGCCCGACCTCTCGGACGATGAGGCGAAGACCGCCGCCGCGGTCCTCGGCGTCGTCTCCGCGCGGGTCGACATGCTGACCGCCGGCAAGGTCCTCGTGTCCGCGAACGAGAAGGCCGCTCTGGCGCTAGGCCCTGCCCGCCAGGGCTGGGATTACGTGCTGGCGGCGGAGAAGCTCGTCAGCAAGGCGGACGACAAGTACAACCTGCACACCAACACGGGTGTCGCCGCGTCTTCGATCCTGACCGTGCAGGCGCGCGAGAAGCTCGCCATCGCGAAGAAGCGGTTCCAGATGGCCACGGCCGCATTCCCCGAGGCGGGCTTCGGCGCCTTCATCACGTACTGCGACCGCAAGATCGCCGTGCTCGTGACGTCGAAGCAGATCGACACGCTGTGGCTGGCGGGGAACAAGACCGCGGCGAACAGGCTCATCGACAAGTACAACGTGCAGGAGAAGCAGGTCGAGGCGCTGTACAAGGCGCTGCCCGACGGTCCGACCGATGTGGTCGCCGCGGCGTTCGACGGTCTGACGAAGGACGCGACCGAGGCGTACAAGGCCGCGCGCGAAGCCGCGACGGCCGCGGACACTGCGCTGAAGGCAGCGCAAGGGGGGAGTTCGGAGTGACAGGGTTCTGGTCGGGATGGGGTTGGCCGCTCGCCACGGCACTTCTCGGGCTCGTCTACACAGCGCTCGTCTTCAGGCAGTGGCTGGCAAGACGCAAGCCGCACCAGCTGGCATGGAGCGTCGGGCTGCTCATCTATGCGGTCGCCGCGGCGATGGAGTTCTGGTCGGAGTTCTCCCAGCACTGGGACCCGACCGTCTACCGCCTCTACCTCGTCCTCGCCGCCAGCATGGTCGGATTCCTCGGACTGGGCACCCTCTACCTCATGGCGAAGAACCGGCGTTGGGGCGACGTCTACCTTGCCATCAACATCGTGCTCATCGCGGTCTTCCTCTGGGGGACGTTCACGCACCCCGTCGACGTCGAGATGCTCAAGCCGGGCATCACGGTCGGCGGAAAGGCGATGGGCGCCACGATGGGATTCCCGCGGGTCATGTCGTTCACGTTCAACATCCCGGGCACGCTCCTGCTGCTCGGCGGCGCCATCGTCTCGGCGTGGCGGTTCTCAGCCAAGAACGAGTACAAGTACCGCATGTGGGGGAACGTCCTCATCGCCGTGGGTACGCTCATCATCGCCGGGGCGGGCTCGATGGCTCGCGCGGGGAGCACGGTCGGGCTCTATCCCGCGGAGATGGTCGCCTCGGCGATCCTGCTGTGGGGATTCCTGGTCGCGGGGACCCTGGAGAAGGGCGCGAAGGCCGTGAAGCAGCGCGTCGCGAAGGGTCAGCCCTCCTCGTAACCGGAGCCGAGACGCGCCAGCGCACCGACGTCGAAGACGACGATGGTGCGGCCCCGCACGTCCAATATGCCGTCGGACTTGAGTCTCGCGAGCGCGCGCGAGACCGTCTCGGGGACGGTTCCGAGCGATGCGGCGAGGTCGGCCTTGCGCATCCCGAGGTCGATCTCGAGACCCTCGCTCGTGGCGCGGCCCGCGGCCAGCGAACGCTGGAAGAGGTAGTGCGCGACGCGCGAGGGGACGTCGAGCGAGAGCGTCTGCACGACCGTGGTCAGGTCGACGAGCTTCCTCGCCAGCGAGACCAGCATCGTGCGCGCGGCGCCGGGGTCCGTGCCGGCGAGGTCGAGGAGCGCGCCGCGCGCCATCCACGCCACCACCGCGGGTGTCGTCGCCTCGATGGTCGCTGGGTGCCTTCCCCCGGCGAGCGCGGCCATGACGCCTACGGCGTCCCCCGCTCCGGCGACCTCGAAGGTCATCGTGCGGCCGTCGGGCGCGACGTGCGCGATGCGCACCGTCCCCTGGACCACGACGCCGAACCCTTCCGCGACGTCGCCCTCGCGGGCGAGGAACGTGCCGCGCGCGACCTGGAGCACACGTGCGGTCGCGGCGAGCGAGATCAGCGATCCCTCGGATGCCGAGTGCCACAGGCGACATGCTCGCAGGGCGGCGAGGACGTCCGGACGTACTTCGGACTCGGCCATCGTCATCCCCTCCCTCGCCGCCAAGATTCTCCCCCGGCTTGACGTCCGTCAAGGAACTGTCGGGGCGAAGCGGGGTAGCATCACTGCGGACGATGTCGCCGCGCGTGGCGCGGGGACGACCGACGGGAGGCCTCGGGTATGGAGGAACGCTTCGCGCAGCGCATCACGCGGGAGGAGGCGGTCTCGGACACGCGGCTCCTCGGAGACTTCTGCGCCATCTACTGCCGCGGCCGCCATGCTGGCAGGGACCGCCGAGCGCTTGCGAGCGACGGTGTCGCCGCGGGTGTCTACTCGCGCGTTCCCAAGGTCTGCGACGAGTGCGCCGAACTCCTGCGGTATGCGGAGAAGCGGCGCGCCTACTGTCCGAAGGACCCGAAGCCGTTCTGCAGCTATTGCGACACCCACTGCTACAGGGCCGACATGCGAGAGAGCATGCGCGAGGTCATGCGCTACGCGGGACCTCGTTCGATGTTCCGTGGGCACGCCATCGACGGCCTGAGACATCTGATCGAAGGACGCAGGGCCGCTGCGAAAGCGAAGGCGGCGGTCCCCGACAGTGAGGAGAGGTCCCGATGAGAGAAGCGACCGTGACGCGTCAGATCGTGCGGATCGACGAGGACCTGTGCACCGGTTGCGGGCTGTGCGTGAGCCCGTGCGCCGAAGGAGCCATCGTGCTCGTCGACGGTAAGGCCCGCGTCCTGCGGGAGGAGCTCTGTGATGGTGCGGGGTTCTGCCTGGGTGTCTGCCCGACGGGCGCGTTGACCATCGAGGCACGCGAGTCCGTCCCGTTCGATCATGAGGCCGTGGAGGCCGAGGCGTCGGCGCATCCGAGGACCTACATACCGCAGAACTGCTTCCGTTGCGGTGTCGACGAGGACAGGGTGCCGCTGCTCCCGGTGCGCACAGAGGGTACGAGCACGTGGGTCTGCACGCGGTGCCTGCCTTCGCTCATCCATGGCTAGACGGATGACCCGCGTCGCGCGGCGCCGGCTCGCGCTCGCGCTCGCCGTCCTCGCCCTGCTCGTGGCCGCGGGCGCCTTCGTCTACGCCTTCGGCGCGCCGCAGGCGCCGAGAGCGACGAGCGCGGCGGTGGACGTGCCGGCGCCGGATCCGTCGAGTCCGCTCGCGATACGCATCCCCGGGTGCGTCTGCCACAGCGATGACGAGAAGGTCGTCGCCGAGCACGCCTCCTATCGCATGAACCAGTGCGCCGGATGTCACAAAGACGGAGTGCCGACGGGCGCCCGCACTCCGTGACCCGCGCTCCGCTCCGGCGCTTCTCCGTGCTAGTCTAGACACGCCCGGCGCGCGCCGCCCGGCGTGCGCTCCAGCCATCGGGGGGAGCCATGGGCGCCGACAACGAGCACCTGACCAGACTCGCCGCGACCATCGGGCCGCGGCCCGCGACGACCGACGCGGAAGCGCGGGCCGCCGACTACGTGCAGCATGTGTTCGAGGGCCGCGGTATCCCGGTCGAGCGGCAGGACTTCGACTGCCCCAGGACCTACTCGTGGGCCTTCGTGCTCTACGGCCTCCTGTCGATCGGCTCGGCGGTCGCGTCTCGCTGGCAGCCGTGGCCGGCCGTCGCCGTGGCTCTGGTCGCCGCCCTCGTGATGCTCTCGGACCTCGACACCCGTTGGGGCCTGACGTCTCTCATGCCGAAGGGCCCGAGCCAGAACGTCATCGCCCGATGGGTCCCGAAAGTGCGTCGGGGCGAGCGCTCGGTAAGGGTCGTCGTGGTGGCCCACTACGACTCCGCGCGTCCGGTGCTCGCGTTCACTCCCAGCCTGGCGCGGCACGTCCCCCTCGCGTGGGCGGCCCTCAAGGCGTCCGTCTTCCTGGTGCCCCTCGCCATCGCGGCGGCCCGTCTGCCGTGGCTGAAGGACCTGCGCCCATGGACGTGGTACGCGACGCTCGTGCTCGCGGCGCCCATGCTCCTGCTGGTGGCGACGGGTATCCATCGCGAGCTGTTCACTCGCGCAAGCGCCGGAGGCAACGACAACGCTTCCGGCGTGGCCGCGATGTTCGGCGTGCTCGAGCGCCTCGTCCCCGAGCCCGAGTCCGCGCCCTACGAGCCGGTCGCGGAGCCCGTTCGGCACACGGAGGAGGAGGCCTGGGCGGCCCAGGTCGTCCCCGAGGACAGCATCCTGTCGTACACGCCGGTCTCGACCCCGCGCGAACCGGTGGACCTTCTCGGTGACGTCGAGTGGACCGAGCCGGCCCGGCTTCCCGGCCATGGGCAGGAAGAGATGGGCTTCGAAGAGGCGCCGCGATCCTCCGAGCCCTCGCCGGTGACGGAACCCACGTGGCACAAGTCGCGCCCGCGCGAGTCGGTCTCGGACTGGCTCGGCGTCGAAGGCGGGTTCGACGCCCGGGACGAGGGACGCAAGATCGGCTCCTGGGACCAGTTCGGCGAGGAGCCGGACGACGGGTCGGGCTGGAAGGGCGGTTCGGCCGGCTCCGAGGGCCTGGACGATCCGGAGTTCGCCGCGTCCGAGGCGGCGCGGATCCGCCGACGCGTGACGAGCGGCGTCGATCACGCTCTGAGCGAGAAAGAGGTCTGGTTCGTCGCGACGGGCGCTGCGGGGGCCGGTCAGTGGGGGATGCGCGCGCTACTGGCGGAATACGGCGAGGACCTGCGCGACGCGCTCATCGTCGACCTGGAGTGCGTGGGCGCCGGGACGCTCGCATGGGTGACGGACGAAGGGGTCGGCCGAAGGCGCGGATGCGACCGCCGTCTGTCGGGCGCAGCGAAGCGCGTCGTCCGCGACGGCAAGCTCCCGTACCAAGGTCGAGAGCACCGGACGTGGCCAACGGACGCCGCCGCGGCGCTAGCACGGGGCTTCCGGGCGATGACCATCACGGCCTTCGACATCAACGGACGTGTGCCCGCACGTCACTGGGGCCCCGACGACGGCGACTCCGTCGCCACGGAGACGATCGACGCCGCATCCGATCTCGTGACGGCGATCATCCGCGAGCTCTGAGCGTGCGCCCGATCCCTTCCGCGTAGAAGGACATCACCGTGCCGCACATCGTCGCGCCCGCGGACACCCAGAAGACCGGGAGCAGCGCGCGGGAGCTCTGCAGCGCCACGATGTCGAGCGCGAAGAGGACGAACCCGAGGTGGAGCAGTCCCGAGCCCGCCTTCGTCAGCCGGCCTTCGGTGAGGTAGCGCAGCGAGGGCGCTCCGGCGAGCGTCAGCACGACCACCGCCGCCTGGAGGACCGCGGCCGCCGCCAGGTAGGCGCCGAGGCCGTACGCGAGACGTCCCGTCGCTCCCCACACCCCGAAGCCGACCAGGAGCATCATCGCCGAGGCGACGACGAGCGCCCGTCTCGCGAGCAGCCGCTTCGGCACGCACAGCCCCATCACCACGACGAGGGCGACCACGAGCGGCGCCGCGACGGCATTCATCATCACGACGAATCCGGGGTATCCGGTCGTGGGCCAGTCCGGGGCCGAGCGCTGCGCCCACCACGCCCAAAGCGTGCCAGCGAACGACTGCACCCCGAGGGCGCCGAGCAGGGCGAAGGTGCCGAGCATGAGCGTGTAGTCCCAGCCCCCGCGCGAGGGCGACGTCCCGGTGTCGGTCATGACCGTCCCCCTTCGCTCACGCTATCGAGTGCGCGCCCGGCACGACGTAGGTCGTGAGATACGTGAGCACGAGCACCACGAACGACAGGACCGCGAGCGCGGCGACGACTCGCCACATGCCGCGCCGGCGCAGGTACAGCCTCGCGTGCAGGCACGCGGTGTAGAGCAGCCACAGCATGATCGACATGTTGACCTTGCCCGACCACCACCACGACTCGCCTGGCCATGCGAGCACCGCCCACGGGAACCCGAGGAGCATCCCGGCGGTCAGAGGGAGATACCCGAGCTTCATCCAGTCGTAGGCCGTGGTCTCGTAGGTCGAGCGCCTCTCGGCGATCATGCGGGCCGTGGCCGCGAACGACATGACGAACGCTCCGTAACTCAGGAAGAGCAGCGGCGGATGGACCCACATGTACCAGGTCCCGTAGTAGAAGCGCCGCGCGCCCTCCATACCCTGGAAGGTCGCCGACGCGACGGCGAGGTCTCCTAATCCGGCCGCCGCGAGGTAGCCTCGGTATTGCGCCAGGAACTGCGGGAGAGGGTCGGTGAAGGGCCTTCCCCAGACGACGGCGCCGACGGCGAGCACGGCGACGACCGGTGCGACGATCGTGACGATGTCATCACGATGTCGCCGTGCGAGCAGTGCCATCACGGCGAGGATGAGCGCCCAGACGTACAGCTTCTCCGACTCTACCCACAGAGGCACCGCCACGTGACCGGTGACGGAGCCGCTCACGGGATCGGTGACGACGGCGATCTCCCAGAGCCTCCGGTGGAACCACGCGAGAAGACCCTCGCCGGCGGTGAGGGCGAGGGCGAGCACGGCGAGCGAGCGCCGCAGGGCGGTGGGCCTCCAGGCGGGGATCGCGGCGGTCGCGACGACGGCGGCAGCCGCGGCGAGAACGACCCAGCCGAGGGGGCCGCCCGCCGCCGCCAGGCGGGCGAGCGACGCGTCGAGGGCGCCGAAGATGGGGCTGACGGGGACCATTTCGCTCCGGGGCGTGGGTGACGCGGCTTTGCCACGAGTATAGACGAACGGCTAGACTCGACCGCATGAGGGGACGCATCGCCAAGCGGCTCGCGCGCATCTGGAAGGTCTCGTGGCGCGAGCGGCCGACACAGCACGATATCGAGGAGCTCGACGCCAACACTCGCCGGGTCGGCCTCGTCATCAGGGTGAGGTGGGCGCTCGTCGGCGCCCTCGTCCTGTTCTCGGTCGTGGCCGCTCTCGTCTACGCGGAGTCGTCCATCCCCTACTCCGCGCTGTGGATGAACATGCGGATACCCGCCGCGGCGCTGGTCTTCGTCCTTTTCTACAACACGTACTACCAGCTGACCTACAAGCAGCTCGGCAACATCGCGGTCCTCAACCACGCGCAGTTGCTCTTCGACGTCCTCGTGGTGGGCGTGCTCGTCTACTACAGCGGCGGCGTCTACTCGTGGTTCGACGCGATGTTCCTCCTGTTCATCCTCGAGGCCGCGCTGATAATGCCGCGGAAGCGCAGCGTGTGGGTGATCGCCGCAGCGTGCGCCGGCGTCTACGGTTCGGTGCTGGGCGCCGAGTTCCTGGGCTGGCTGCCCCACGTGGGGATGCCCTTCGTCGAGAACGGTCTCCACGACAACGGGACGTTCGTACTCGTCCGGTACCTGTGGGAGGTCGCGATGCTCGGCGGCACGGCGACGGTCAGCTCGCTGATGACGCTCGCGCTCCACGAGCGCGAGCGGACCCTGGTGGAGACGTCCGTCACCGACGAGACGACGGGGCTCTACAACCGGGTCTTCTGCTACCGGCTTCTCCGTTCGGAGGTCGCCCGAGCCGCTCGGGAAGGCCGGCACCTGTCGGTGGTGCTCGTGGACGTCGACGGGTTCGGCGACTACAACCGCCTCTTCGGCCACGAGCGCGGGAACCGGATGCTCCGCGAGATCGGCGGACTCCTGCGTGAGGTGTTCCGCACGAGCCCGGAGGGCACGTACGAACCGAGTGCGGTCTGCAGGTTCGGCGGCGAGGAGTACGTGGTCATCGTGCCGGAGCCGATCGTCGCAGGTTCGGCGCCGGGTGTGGGTCATCTGGCGGAACGCGCCCGGGAGGCCGTGTCGGTCCTGCGCGTCGATGACAGCTGCGTGACCGTCAGCCTCGGCGTTGCCGCCTATCCCGAGGACGGCGAGACCGCCGACGCCCTACTCGGCGCCGCCGATGCCGCTCTCGCCGTGGCGAGTGCGGGAGAAGGCAACAGCGTCGTCTTCGCGCGCGATATCGCCGAGCCCGAGGACGCGGATGCGCCGGAGTGAGGGGCCGCTGACGGTGGAGACCTGCCTCGTCGCGATCGCCTGCCTCGTCGCGGTCATCGGGCTCTCCCTAGCCGCTCTCACGGCGCCCGTTTTCACCGCGCTGCTCGTTCCTCGCGTCGGGAGTGCGGCCCTCACCGGTCTGGGCGAGGAGCAGACGCTGGCCGTCGCCGAGAAGGTGCGCCTCTTCGTCACCGATCCGGCGGCCCCCGCCCTGCCCCTGACGGTCGGGGACCGATCCGCCTTCGACGCCGCCGCGACCTCGCATCTGCGCGACGTGCGCGCCGTGCTGGTCGGCGCCCGTACGGCGGCCGGGACGGCCGCGGCCGTCGTCGCGGTGTGGCTCGCCGCCGCCTTCGCGCGGAGGCGGCGGGGCCGGGCCCGGCGCGCACTGCGCGCCGCCGCCGCGCTCACGGCTGGGACGGTCGCCGTCGCCGCATTGGCGGGAGCGGCCGACTTCGAACGTCTCTTCGCGGCGCTCCACGGGCTGTTCTTCGCCGCCGGTACCTGGACTTTCCCCGCGGATTCGCTGCTCATCGAGGTCTTCCCCGAGCGGTTCTGGGTCGTCTTGGGGGCCGCGTGGGGGGCGCTCGCGCTGACCGGGGCGGCGCTCCTCTGGGCCGTCGCTCGGCTCGTGCCCGGCGACCGCGGATGACGAACGTCCGTTCCACGCTTGCCAGAGGGCAGGAACTTGGTCACATACTATGCGAGGAACGCTGCGGGCGGAGTGCCCGCTGCAAGAGGGGTCTCACGGCGGGAGGTGAAACACCTATGGCAGCCAAGGAAGGCTACTGCGTGAAGTGCAAGGCGAAGCGCGAGATCAAGGACGCGAAGGAGATCACGATGAAGAACGGTCGTCCTGCGACCCAGGGCCTGTGCCCGACGTGCGGGACGAAGATGTTCAAGATCGGCAAGTAGCGTCGAGAGCGCTTCGTTCCCATGGAACGAGCACCGCGGGCGTCGCGGCCTTCACGGCCCGGCGCCCGCGTCTCGTCCTTGACACCCCAACGGGGCAGGCGTAGGTTGCTGAAATGTTTGCCGACGGCCCGCCGCGGTCTCCCGCGGGCAGCGCGCCGGTGCGACGCGGCATGAGGAGGGCTCTTCGCGTATGAACGTGATCGTAGTCGGGTGCGGCAGGGTCGGCTCGCAGCTCGCCACGATGCTCTCCGTCGAGGGCCATAACGTCACCGTGATCGACAAGGAGGCCGACGCGTTCCGGCGTCTGGGCTCCACCTTCAACGGCGTGACGGTCAGGGGTCTCGGATTCGACGAGGACGTGCTGGAGGAAGCGGGCGTGCGCGAAGCAGACTGTTTCGCCGCCGTCACGGACCTCGACAACACGAACCTCATGGCCGCGGAGGTCGCCCGGAAGATATTCGGCGTCCGCCAGGTCGTAGCCAGGCTCTACAATCCCGTACGCGAGCGCACGTACCAGCAGCTCGACCTCGACTACGTCTGCGGCACGACGCTGGTCGCGAGCACGCTCCTCGACAAGATCCTCTCGGGCCACGGTCACCACCTGACGCAGATGGGCGACATCGAGATGATCGAGTTCCGCGCCGGTCCCGCGACCGAGGGCAAGCGCGTGCGCGAGATCGAGATCGCGCACGGGTTCAGGGTCGCCGCCGTCGGCAGGGGGAGCACGACGTTCATCCCCGAGGCCGACACGGCGCTCGTCTGCGGTGACGTGCTGCTCGCGGCCGTCCGCGACGAGTCGTTCGCCAAAGTCGAACGCTACATGGAGGACTAGCCGTGTACATCGTGATCAACGGCGGAGGCAAGGTCGCCTCGTATCTCGCGCGCACGATGCTCGAGGCGGGTCACTCGGTCGCGCTCATCGAGAAGCGCGAGGGGATCGTCGACAAGCTCATCGCGGAGCTGCCCGGCGCGCCGCTCGTCATCCACGGCGACGGGTGCGACGCCGCGTACCAGGAGGACGCCGGCATCACGCGCGCGGACGTCTTCGTCGCCTCGACCGGCGACGACGACGACAACCTCGTGAGCTGTCAGCTCGCGAAGGTCGCCTTCGCGGTGCCGCGCGCGATCGCCCGCGTCAACAACCCGAAGAACGAGCGCATCTTCAACGCGCTGGGCATCGAGGCGATCTCCTCGACCACGATCATCTCCAGGATGATCGAGGAGGAGGCGACCGTCGGCGACATCCGCACGCTGATCTCGCTGCGCAAGGGCAACATGGCGATCGTCGAGATAGAGCTGCCGGTCGACCGCTGCGTGGTCTGCGGAAAGAAGATCGTGGAGCTCAAGCTCCCCGGTGACTGCATCCTCGTCGCGCTCCTGCGCGGGGACGAGGTCGTGACCGTGCACGGGGACACCGAGCTGGCGCCGGGCGACGTCGTCATCGCCTTCACGAACGTCGAGCACGAGAAGGCGCTCAAGCGCGCGCTCACGGGCGCGTAGGGGGTCCGCCGTGGTCGACAAGAGGGAATCGCTGCCGAACCTGAAGCCCGCGCGTCCCGTGTGGCTGCTCTACGCCGCCGGGATCGCCGCGGAGATCGCCTTCATCCTCGGCCTCACGTTCGTCGCGTACGTGCTCGCTCTCCTCGCGATGGCGGCGTGGAGATGATCCTCCGCCCGCGCACCGAGGACCATCTCGTCGTCGGCAAGTACACCGGCAAGATCATCGTCGGCGTCGGGCTCCTGATGGCGGTCCCGCTCGTCGTCTCGATCGGGTTCCGCGAGTGGGACACCGCGGTCGACTTCATCGTGAGCATCGCCGCCTGTCTCATCTTCGGTTTCGGCACGCAGGCGCTGTGCCGGACGGAGAAGGACCTGTCGTGGAGCCACGGCCTCGTCGTCGCCTCGGGCTCGTGGATCTGGGCGACGCTGCTCGGGGCTCTCCCGCACTTCCTCTCGGGGCACGAGGGAAGCTACCTCGACGCGATGTGCGATGTGATGAGCGGGTACACCACGACCGGTCTCTACCTGCTCCAGGACCTCGACCACATCAGCATGGGTCTCAACATGTGGCGCCACCTGCTCACGTACGCGGGCGGGCAGGGCATCGTCGTGATCGCGCTGACGTTCCTGTTCAAGGGCACCGCGGGCGCCTACAAGCTCTACGTCGGCGAGGGCAAGGACGAACGGCTGCTGCCCAACGTCGTGCAGACGGCGCGCGCGATATGGCTCGTCTCGCTCACGTGGCTCGTGATCGGCACCCTCGCGCTCGGCGCGACGGGCCTCGCTCTGGGACAGGCGCCGGTGCGCGCTTTCTTCCACGGCATGTGGGTCTTCATGGGGGCGTGGAGCACCGGCGGGTTCGCTCCGCAGAGCTACAACACGTTCTGGTTCCATTCCCTGACGTACGAGGTCATCAGCGTCGTGATCTTCATCGCCGGCTCGTTCAACTTCGCGCTCCACTGGGCGGCCTGGACCGGCAACCGCAAGGAGATCCTGCGCAACGTCGAGACGGTGAGCTTCGCGATCACCCTCACGCTCACGACCCTCGTCGCGACCTTCGCGCTCGCCCGTGCGGGCGTCTACCCCGACGCGATGGCGCTCTTCCGCAAGGCCTTCTACCAGCTCGCTTCGGGCCACACGACCACCGGGTTCTCGACCATATACGCGCGCGCTTTCGTGACGCAATGGGGACCGATCGGTCTGATCGCGACGACCGTCGCGATGGCGATCGGCGCGTCGGCCTGCTCCACCGGCGGCGGCATCAAAGGCATCCGCATGGGGGTCATGACCAAGGCGTTCCTGCAGGACGTCAAGCGCATGATCTCCCCGGAGTCGGCGGTCATCACCCAGAAGTACCACCACGTGCGCGACGTCCTCCTCGACGATGGGGTCGTGCGTGGAGCGATGACGATCACCGTCGCGTACATCACCCTCTACGCGATCACGGCGATCGTGGGTGTGCTCTACGGATACGACCTCACGCAGTCGGCGTTCGAGGCCGTCTCCGCCGCCTCGAACACCGGCCTATCGTGCGGTGTGACCTCCCCCTCGATGCCCGATCTGATGAAGGGTCTCTACCTCGCCGCGATGTGGATGGGGCGCCTCGAGTTCATGTCGGTCCTCGCGCTCGCCGGCTACGGCTACGCGATAGTGAGGGGCAAGTGATGGCGGGCATCCGGCTCCGCTCAGTCCGCTTCGCGTGCGCGTGCGTGCTCGGACTCTCGGTCGCCATCCTCGCGCCGGCCGCCGCGATCGCGGCGCCGACCCAGAGCCCGAACCAGGTGCCGAGCGGCGAGCTCATCGAGCATCCGAAGCGATACGCGGGGAAGGACCTCGACTTCACCGGCGAGGCGATCGGCGAGGTCATGTTCCGTGGCGACTGGGCGTGGATCCACCTGAACGACGACGCCTACTACGAGCGCAACGTCGAAGAGGGCGCGCAGCTCGGCGGGTACAACACGGGTATGGCGGTGTGGATCCCCGGTTCCGAGGCGCGCAAGATCACCTTCTTCGGCGACTACAAGCACGAAGGCGATATCGTGACCGTGCGCGGCGTCTTCAACCCCGCGTGCGCGCTCCACGGCGGCGACATGGACATCCACGCGACGACCCTCGTCGTCGATCGCGTCGGGCACGCCGCCGCCGATCCCGTGAAGCCCTGGAAGGCCGCCCTCGCGCTCGTGCTGGCGTGCCTGGCCGCGCTCGCGTGGTGGGCCGACCGCACGCTGCGCGTCCCGGGGTTCGAGCGGCCCGCGCGGCGCGGCGCCTGAGATTGCCCGGCGCGTGCGCGAAGGTATACGATGTCGCTCGCACCGGGGCCCGCTCGAGCGGGGGTCCGGGCGCGATGCGGGTGTAGCTCAGTAGGTAGAGCGCAAGCTTCCCAAGCTTGAGGTCGCGGGTTCGAGACCCGTCGCCCGCTCCATCGGATCATGCGGGGCCGTCCCTTCCGGGGCGGTCCCGTTCCACATCTTCGGCAGGAATCCGGCCGCGGACGTCGAACATAGGTTCGTATAAGGCCCGACCGCCGCCCCCTCTCCTCGGCGTGTCACGATGAGAGGAGGCGCGCCATGCGGCGCATCTCGCGTGCTCGGTCAGGACTGCTCGTTCTCGCGTGCATCACAGCGCTCGCGATCCCCACCGCGACCGCTGCGGAGACGTTCTCCGGCCGGCCTGTGTCCGGCGGCGCCGTGCTCCTCGAGTACGGCGCCCGATACACGGCGCCGGACGGGGAGGCACGCGCGCATCAGGGGCTCGACATCGAAGCCGATGCCGGGGCGACCGTGCGGGCGTGTTCCGACGGTGACGTCGTCTTCGCGGGGCCGGTACCGGCCGGGGGCGGCGTCGTGCTCGCGGTGACGCTGGCATGCGCAGGAGGGCTGAGGATGACGCTGTTGCCTCTCGATGCGCTCGAGGTCCGGCAAGGCGCGCGCGTCTCGACAGGCGACACGCTGGGGACTCTGCGCTCGGACGGGGACGCGTCTTCGCCGCGGACGCACCTGCACGTAGGGGTGCGAAGGGGCGAGACGTATCTCGATCCGGCGGCGTTCCTGCCCCAGGAGGCCGTCGCGGTGCCGGCCGAGACCCCTCCCGCGCCTTCGACGGTCCTCGTCCCCGCGGCGCACGTCGTCGCGGAGCCTGTGCCCGTCCCCGTCGTCGCGGCCCACCCTGTGGTGGCCGCCGTGGCGCCGCGGCCGGCAGGCGCGGCCGAACCCTTGGGCGAGCCGGCCCGCGTCGGCGACGTTGACGTCGCGGTGCGTTCGGGCGCGCCGATCGCCCGGGCGCTCACCTCGCCACGGGCCGACGGCGTTTCCGTGACGCGGTTCGAGCGTTTGCGCGCGCGGACCGCGGCGGACCTGCCCATGCGTGGCCGCGAGGTGGGCGCACGCACGGTCTCGTCGATCGGGGGCCTGACGCGTGCGACCCGGCGAGCGGCCGGTCGTTGCGTTGCGCTGACATGGGCCGTGCTCGCGCTCTGGCCCGTGTGGCGCGCGGGCGCGGGACGAGCGGGAAGTGCCGTGCCCGTGAGGGTGCGTGCGTGATTTGCGGATGCGGATGGTCGGTGGTATGGTGCGGGGGTTCGTTTCCTGCCCCGGGCGGACGCCTTCATGTCCCGGGGCCGTTCAAGCCCAGGGGAGGTGAACACGTGAAGGCGTACGAACTCATGCTCATACTCGACCCCGGCCTCGATGACGAGGGGCGACAGGGGGTCGTCGACAAGATCCAGGGGATCGTCACCGCCGACGGCGGTGTCGTCGAATCGGTCGATCAATGGGGCAAGCGCCGTCTGGCTTTCGAGATCGGTGGCCATACCGACGGCGATTACTCGGTCTCATCGTTCCGGGCCGCCCCGGCCGCCGTAGCCGAATTGGATCGAGTCCTCCGCATCACCGACCCCGTCATCCGCTTCATGGTCGTCCGACGCGACGACCTGAAGTAGTGGTGTGTCGCGGCCCCGCAAGGGGCCCGGCCTGAGGCGGGCGCAAGAGCGTCCGCACGAGACGAGGAGTGATCGACGGTGGGCATCAACAGAGTCATGATCTCGGGGAATCTGACCCGGGACCCGGAGCTCCGCTCGACGGGCGGCGGTTTGAGCGTGCTCAAGCTGCGCATGGCCGTCAACGACCGGCGGAAGAACGCCACGACCGGTGAGTGGGAGGACGCTCCGAACTACGTCGACGTCACCATCTTCGGCGCGCGCGCCGACGCGCTCGCGCGGTTCCTGCACAAGGGCTCGAAGGTGGCGGTCGAGGGCAAGCTCCGCTGGAGCGAGTGGGAGAGCTCCGCCGGTGAGAAGCGCTCGAAGATCGAAGTCGTCGCCGACGAACTCGAGCTCATGAGCGCGCGCGACGGCGGTGCTCCGAGTTCGGGCGACGGCAGTGCTCCGAGTTCGGGCGACGAAGGCCCGGCCCCGGTGGCCGACGATCTCGGCGGCGAGGAGATCCCCTTCTAGGGATCCGGCCGCTCTAGGTGCCGGCCGGGCTTCCCCGGTCCGGCCGGCGACAAGCGCTCCGATGAGCGGAGCGTGGAAGGAGGGAATGCGACGTGAGCGATTTCGCTCGCAAGCCGAAGCGCAAGTTCTGCGTCTTCTGCAAGGACCACGTCGAGTACATCGATTTCAAGGATGTGCAGACGATGCGCAAGTTCATGACCGACCGCGGCAAGATCAAGCCGCGACGCGTCTCGGGCAACTGTGCCCAGCACCAGCACCAGCTCTCGATCGCGATCAAGCGCGCGCGTGAGATGGCGCTCGTGCCGTACACCGTGCCCGTCGTGAGCGGGAAGGTCGATGGCAAGGGCGGAAGAGGCCGATAGCGGTCGGGAGCCGGGCGTCGCGCGGGTGCGCGACCTCGTGCTGCTGACCGGCTCGTCCGCGGCTGCGGCGTTCCTGGTGCCGAGCTTGCCGCTCGTGGGGCTGCCCCTGGCGGCGATGGCCCTCGCGTGGCTGTTCTACCGGCAGGGAGCCTATGCCGCCCTCGGCGCGACGCTCTTCGCGTGCGCGGTGGTCTCGGCGTCCTTCCCCGCCGCGGCGTCGCTGGTCGTGCCGTCGCTTATCGTGGCGGGTCCGTTCGCCGCGCGAGCGCTGCGCACGTGGGACCCGTTGGGCGTGGTGACAGTTCTGACCGGCGTGATCTTCGCCGGGACGGTGGGACTCGAGGCGCTTCTGCAGGCCGAGAGAGGCAGGACGCTCGCGCAGGCCGTTCGGATCGACGCGGCGGCGGCGGCGAGACAGGCGCGAGCGATACTCGTGACATCGGGAGCTGGGACCGCCGACAGCGAGGCGGTTCGCTCGCAGGTCGAGACGGTGCGCCGTCTGCTCGTGCAGGCGTGGCCGAGCGTGTACCTGCTCGGGGCTCTCGCTACGGCGGTCGTCACGATCGCGGCGGTGGTGTGGGCATCAAGGCGCGCGGGCGGCGTGGTACGTGGCCTCCCGGCGCCGGAGCGGCTCGACGTGAGCATCCACGTCGTGTGGGGTGTGGTGGGGTCGCTCGTCGCGTTCGCGGTGTCGCGTTTCACGCACGACCCCGGCGGAATCGCGGCGGCGATAGGCTGGAACCTCCTGATCGTGGTGAGGTGGGTGCTTTTCGCGCAGGGCGTCGGCGTCTTCGCCGGCCTGTACCGGCGCGCTGGTATCGGCGCTCTCGGGCGCGGCGTCGGGTACGCGCTGCTCCTTGTGAGCGAAGGGTTCCTCCCGCTCGTGAGTCTGACGGGCTTGGCGGACCTGTGGTTGAACTTCCGCCGTCTCCCGCGTGACGGGGCGAGCGGCGAGGCGGGCCTTGAGGGGCCCGTAGGCACCGACTAGAGTGGAGACACCGCCGTCGGCCGCAGGCGCGGCGCGACGGGGGCAAGCGAAGGAGTGGGCATGAAGGTCATTCTCACGCAGGACGTGAAGGGGAAGGGCATCGAGGGCGACGTCGTCGACGTCGCGCGCGGCTTCGCCGTCAACTTCCTGTTCCCCCGCAAGCTCGCCATCACGGCGACCTCGGGGAATCTCAAGCAGCTCGAGGCCCGCATGGGCAACATCCGTAAGCGCACCGAGGCCCGCAGGGGCGCAGCCGAGGGTTCCGCCGCGGCCCTGCAGGGCAGGATCGTTCTCGTCACCGCCAAGGCGGGCGAGGAGGGCAAGCTCTACGGCTCCGTCACGACGCAGATGATCGAAGACGCGCTGCGCGAGCAGTTCGACGTCGACGTCGACCATCGCAAGATGGAGGCCGGCGGTCACATCAAGACGCTCGGCGACCATACCGTGGTCGTGCAGGTCTTCCAGGACGTCAAGGCCGAGCTGATCGTGAGGGTCGTGGCTGAGGGCTCCCCGGTGGACGCCGCAATCGTCGCTTCCGCACCGGTAGCTGAAGTCGCCGAGCCCGAGGTCGCGGACGAGCCCGAGCCGGCCGCGGAGGCCGTCGAGGCTCCCGAGGCCGAAGCGGATGCCGAGCCCGACGAGGTCGGGGCCGAGGAGGTCTAGGCGTCCGTGGCGGCTCCCGAGCGCGTACCGCCGCACAACCTGGAGGCCGAGCAGTCGCTGCTCGGTTCGATGTTCCTGTCGATGGAGGCGATCGAGGCCGCCATCGAGAAGGTCGTCGCGCCCGAGGACTTCTATCGGTCGGCACACGGCCGCATCTTCGACGCCGTCCAGCACCTGTTCAACCGCGGCGAGCCGGTCGACGTCATCTCAGTGGCGGACCGGCTCGAGGCCACGGGCGAACTCGAGCAGGTCGGTGGGAAGCTGTACCTTCTCGACGTCACGAACGCGGTGCCGTCGGCGGCGAACGCGAGATACTACGCGGAGATCGTGAAGCGGGCTTCGCTCCTGCGCCAGCTCATCGACGCGGCCAACAGCATCGCGAACCTCGGCTACGACTCGACCGACGACGTCGACGAGGTCGTCGAGCAGGCCGAGAAGTACGTCTTCGCGGTGACGGGGAAGCGCGTCGAGACGCGCTTCACCGCTCTCAAGGAGCTCATCGGGATCGGATGGAAGCAGCTCGAGGCGCTCTACGAGCGTCAGACGCACACCACCGGTGTCCCGACGGGGTTCCCCGAGATCGACGAGATACTCTCGGGGCTGCATCGAGGCAACCTCATCATCCTCGCGGCGCGTCCGTCCGTCGGGAAGACGGCGTTCGCTCTCAACGTCGCCGTCAACGCCGCGATGGAGGGCCATCCCGTGGCGGTCTTCAGCCTCGAGATGGCGGCGGAGGAGCTCGTCCAGCGCGTCATCTGCGCCGAGGCCCGGATCGACATGCAGCGGATGCGGACGGGACACCTGAACGAGGGCGACTGGAAGCAGATCAACCGCGCGGCCGGGACCCTGAGCGACCTGCCCCTTTATGTCGACGACACGCCCGCGATGTCGATCCTCCAGGTCCGCGCGAAGGCCCGGCGCCTGCTGCACAACCGGCCGAACGGGCTCGTCGTCATCGACTACCTGCAGCTGATGCAGCCGCACGGGCGACGCAGTGAGAACCGTCAGGTGGAGATCGCGGACATAAGCCGGGGACTCAAGATCCTCGCGAAAGAACTGGACGTGCCGATCCTCGCGCTCTCCCAGCTCTCCCGCGCCGTCGAACAGCGCGCGGGGAAGCGCCCGCAACTCTCCGATCTGCGCGAGTCCGGCGCGATCGAGCAGGACGCAGACGTGGTGATGTTCATCCACCGCGATGTGACCGGACGCGGCGCCGACGAGGACGCGGAGGCCGAGACGGACAAGTACGGGAACAAGGGCAGCGGCGCGAAGTACCCGCCCAAGGGCGAGGCCGAGGTCATCGTGGGCAAGCAGCGCAACGGTCCGCTCGGGAGCGCGAACGTCGTCTTCCTTGATAAGTTCACGAAGTTCGTGCCGCTCGCGAAGCGGGTCTGACGGTGTCGCGGGGCCGGTACGACGTCGTCGTCGTGGGTGCCGGCCCGGCCGGCATCTTCGCGGCGCTCGAGCTCGTCCGCAACGGTGTGACGCGCGTGGTCGTCTTCGAGAAGGGCCACTCGCTCGAACGCCGTTCCTGCCCGGCACGCCGGACCCGGTGCATCTCCTGCGACACATGCGCGATCATGACCGGCTGGGGCGGCGCCGGCGCCTTCTCCGACGGCAAGCTCACGCTCACGCCCGAGGTCGGCGGCTGGCTCGGCGAGTACGTCGGGCGTGAAGCGCTGGAGCGTCTGATCGGCGAGTCCGACGCGGTCTGGGTCGAGTTCGGCGCCACCACCGAGGTGCGCGGTCCGGACGCGGAGACGGCCGCGCGCCTCGAGCGCGAAGCCGCGCTCGCGGGCATGACCCTCATCCCGATGCGCGTGCGCCATCTCGGGACGGACCGCTCTCCCGAGGTCCTCGCGGCGATGAGAGTCGAACTCGAACGGCTAGGCGTCGAGATACGCTGCGACACGGAGGTGGCGGCGATACTCGCGTCGGACGGCCGCGCGACGGGTGTCGAGCTCGCCGACGGGACGCGGATCAAGGCGGACGCCGTGGTCGCCGCGCCGGGACGCGAGGGCGCCGATTGGCTCGCCGATCAGGCGCGCACGTTGGGCCTTCGTCTCGTCAACAACGCCGTCGACATCGGCGTGCGCGTCGAGGTGCCCGCGACCGTCCTGGAGCGGCTGACCGACCCGCTCTACGAGGCGAAGCTCATCTACCGTTCGAAGGCGTTCGGCGACAAGGTCCGCACCTTCTGCATGAATCCCTACGGCGAGGTGACGACCGAATCGTACGGCGGCATCGTGACCGTGAACGGGCACTCTTTCGCCGAGGAGCGCACCGCCAACACGAACTTCGCCGTGCTGGTGAGCCAGACGTTCACCGAGCCGTTCCACGAGCCGATCACCTACGGCAGCCACATCGCCCATCTCGCGAACCTTCTCGGAGAGGGCATCATCGTGCAGCGCCTCGGCGACCTGAAGTCCGGCAGGCGGACGACGCCGGAGCGCATGGCGGGCTCCGTCGTCGAACCGACGATGCCGCAGGCGACTCCCGGCGACCTCGCATTCGTCCTCCCGTACAGGCACGTGGTCGACATCCTCGAATTCCTCGAAGCCCTCGACCTGCTCGTACCTGGCGTGGCGTCGCCGAACACCCTGCTCTACGGCGTCGAGGTGAAGTTCTACTCGTCCCGGGTCGAGGCCGATGCAGGTCTCATGACCCGTGTGGACGGCCTGTGGGCGATCGGGGACGGCGCCGGCGTCACGCGAGGGCTCGTCCAATCGTCGGCGAGCGGTCTGGTCGCCGCTCGCGCGATCGTCGAGAGGCGCGCTACTCCCAACCCATGAGTCGCAGCATCGCGTCGACCACCGGCTCGTCGACGTCGTCCTCGAAGACCATCGACGTGACCAGGTAGCCCACGAACAGGCTCATGAACGCCCGCACGCGCGCCTCGACGTCCTCGTTCGCGCGAGGGCCCTCGCCCACTCCCGCGTCGAAGACGGGCACGAGAGCGCACAGGCACTCGAACATCGGCATCACCAGGCGCGCGCGGTAGACCTCGAGGAACGCGGGGTTGTGGGACGTGGCCGAGAGTATCGTCCTCAGGACCGGGAAGTACGTGCGCATCGCGAGGCGGCGGTCTTTGAACGCGGCGAGGAGCGTCTCGCGCAGCGTCTCCGGCCGCACGCCCGCGATGAGGTCCCCGGCCTCGCCGACCAGGCGGTCCGCAGTGTGCTCGATGAGCTGTGTGAAGAGGTCCTCCTTGCCGGTGAAGTGCCGGTAGAGCGCGGGCTCGGTGATGCCGACCCTGGAGGCGATCTCGCGCATCGAGCCTCCGTCGTAGCCCCGGTCGGCGAAGACAGCGAGGGCCGAGTCGAGGATCTGCCCCTTGCGTCCGGGCACGGTCGCCGCGAAGAAGCGCATGTCCATCACGACTCGCGCGCTCTCTGCTCGCCGACGACGTGTACGAAGACGTCCTCGAGCGTCGGCTCGACCACACCGATCCCGCGCACCGTCAGGCCCGCTCCGGCGAGCAGGACAGCCACGTCCGGGCGGTCCGCGCCGGGGGGGCCGATATCCACGTGGAGCGCCGCCCCGTGCAGGTACGCCTCGACCACGCCCGGGGCGTCCTCGAGCACCCCGAGCGCCGCTTCGACGTCGGAGACGTCCACCTCGAGGATCTCGTCTCGCATCGACCCGGTCCTGATCTCGCGGGGCGAGCCCTCGGCGACGAGCCGGCCGCGGTAGATGAACGCGAGCCGGTCGCAGTGGGTCGCCTCATCCATGTAGTGGGTGGTGACGAAGAGGGTGACGCCCGAAGAGGCGAGCTCGTAGAGGAGCTCCCAGAAGTGGCGCCGCGCCGTGGGGTCGACGCCCGACGTCGGTTCGTCGAGGAAGATGAGCTCCGGCTCGTGGATCGTCGCGCAGCCCAGCGCGAGACGCTGGCGCCACCCCACCGAGAGGTTCGCGGTGAGCTCGTCCTCCCTCCCGACGAGGTCGGCCATCCTGAGGATGTACGCTCGCCGAGCGGCGTACCGCGAGCTGTCGAGGCCGTAGATGCCCGCGTAGAACTTGAGGTTCTCGTCGACCGTCAGGTCTTCGAAGAGCGCGAACTTCTGGCTCATGTAGCCGATGTGCTCGCGGACGCGCTCGGCCTGCGTCGCGACGTCGAATCCCAGCACGCGAGCGCCTCCGGAGCTCGGCGCGATGACCCCGCAGAGCATGCGGATGGTCGTCGTCTTGCCCGACCCGTTCGGGCCGAGGAAGCCGAAGATCTCACCGCGGCGCACGCGGAAGTCGATGGCGTCGACCGCCGTGAAGTCGCCGAACCGCTTGGTGAGTCCCTCGACGACGATCGCCGACGAGGGATCCGCTTCGATCGCGGACTGTGCGGGCCGTCTGAAGAACAGCGACATCCCCACCCCCTAGTCCGCGAGACGCTTCTGGAACCGGGCGAGCGCCGCGGCGAAGATGAGCAGGGAGAATCCCGCGAGAGCGGCGAACTGCGGCCAGAGCGCGACGAAGCCGGCGCCCTTCATGAAGGTCGCTCGCAGGATCACGAGGATGTATCGCAGCGGGATGAGGTAGGTCACCGGGCGGATCATCTTCGGCATCGACTCGAGGGGGAAGATGAAGCCCGAGAGCACCATCGACGGGATCATGATGAACATCGTCGCCTGCTGAGCCTGCTGCCGCGTGTGCGAGACGGTCGAGATCAGCAGGCCCTGGCCCAGGCCCGCGAAGAGGAAGAGCAGCACGCCGGCGGCGATGACGAGCAGGCTCCCGCGGAACGGCACGCGGAACCACAGCACGCCCACGGTGAAGACGAGCGTCACCTGGGCGATGGCCACGAGCACGTACGGCATGATCTTCCCGACCAGGTACTGGACGCGCGTGATGGGGGTGACGAAGAGCTGCTCCAGCGTCCCGCGCTCGCGTTCCTTGACGACGGCTTGGCTCATGAGCGCGGTCGCCGACAGCAACAGGATCAGCGAGATGAGCCCGGGCACCATCGTGTTCACGCTGCGCAGCGAGGGGTTGAAGAGCACCCGGACCCTCGCGTCGATGCCCGGGCCCGCGTCGCCCATCCCCGCGGCCGCTCGCATGCGGCGACCCAGGTCGGCCAGGATCGCTCCCGAGTACCCCGAGGCCACCTGCGCGACCTTGCTGTCCGATCCGTCGACGATGACCTCGATCGCCCCGCTGCGCCGCTGGGCGACGAGCCGGCCGTATCCGGCGGGCACGATGACGGCGACCTGCGCCTCGTTCGTGTCCATCAGCGTGCGCACCCCGTCCTCGGAGGACGGACTGGCGACGATGCGGAAGTACCCCGATCCCGAGAAGGCCCCGATCGCCTCGCGGGACGCCGTGCTGCGGTCGAGGTCGACGACGGCAGTGCGGATGTCCCGCACGTCCGCCCCGACGACGTAGCCGAACATGACGAGCTGCAGCACCGGCATGACGAAGAGGATGGGGATCATGGCGCGGTCGCGCAGGAGCTGCAGGAACTCCTTCGCCATGAGCAGTCTCACTCGCTCGAAGAACACCGTCCTCACAGCCTTCGCTGGTAGACGAGGGATGTGATGGTCAGCGCCACGACGGCGTAGACGGCGAGCGCCGCGACCTGTGGCCACAGGGTCGGCCACCCGGCGCCTTTAAGGAATGCCGAGCGGGTGATGATCACCATGTACCGCGCCGGGAAGAGGTACGACACGAAGCGCAGCACGCGAGGCACGTTCGCGAGCGGGAATACGAACCCGGAGAGCATGAAGCCGGGCAGGAAGCTGACGAGGAGCGCGGTCTGGTTCGCCACCTCCGGGGAGGAGGCTCGCGACGAGATGAGCAGGCCGAGAGCGAGGCAGCAGAGCACGAACAGCCCGCTCGAGACGGCGAACACCCCGAGGTCGCCGCGGAAGGGGATGCGGAAGACGATCACGCCCGCCAGCGTGATGCCCACGACGTCCGCCGCGGCGAGGACGACCCACGGCGCGACCTTGCCGATCATCAGCTCGATGCGGCGCACCGGCGAGACGATCAGCTGCTCGAGCGTTCCCTGGTCCTTCTCCTTCACCAGCGTCGTCGCCGTCTGCTGTACGGTGACGATCATGATGAGCACGACGATCAGTCCCGGGACGAGGTAGACCGCGGAGCGGCCCTCGGGGTTGTACCAGACGCGCAGGTGCGGCTCGACGCCGCCCAGCCGGGAGGGGTCGATGCCGCGGGCCTCGGCCCAGCGCACGGCGAGCCGCCCGCCGAAGACGCGGGAGAGTCCCGAGGCGTAGGCCTGGCCCAACTGCGCGGAGTTCGGCTCGGAGCCGTCGACGAGGACCGCGACCGGCGCACGCTGGCCCCCGGCGAGATGGTCGCCGAAGCCGTGCGGCACGATGACGACCGCGCGGGCGGCCCCGCGGTCGAAGACGCCGTCGACCTCGCTCAGCGTGTCGATCCGCTCGACGAGCTCGAAGTAGTTCGAGCGGCGGAAGGCGTCGGTGAAGTCCCGGCTCGCCCGGGTCATGTCCTGGTCGAGCACGGCGGTCGGGATGTCCTTCACGTCGAACGACAGGGCGTAGGCGAAGAGGAACAGCTGGATGAGCGGCATGATGAGCACCGCGATCATCAGGCGCGGGTCGCGCCGGATGTGGACGAACTCCTTGCGTGCGATGGCGAGGATCCGGTTCACGTGGCGCCGCCCGTCACGGGCGCGACCGACGAGCCGGAGATGAGGCGCGAGAAGGCGACCTCCATCGTCATCGCGGCCGGCGAGATGCGCGCCACGGCGAGCCCGGCGTCGGCGAGCCCCTTCGCGAGGTCCTCCTCGCAGGGCTGCTCGCAGTCGACGAGTACGTAGAGGACATCGCCGTAGGGCTCGACGCCGGTGACGTGGTCCATCGTCGCCAGCAGTGTCGCGGCGCGACGGTTGTCGTCGACGGTGATCTCGACGAGACGCCCCGGCACGCGCCGCTTTATGCCCGCGGGCGTGTCGCGCAGCACGATGCGGCCCGCGTCCATGAACGCCACCTCGGTGCAGCGTTCCGCCTCGTCCATGTACGGCGTGGCGACGAGGACGGTGATGCCGCGACGGTGGAGCCCGGAGATGATGCGCCAGAACTCGCGACGCGAGACCGGGTCGACCCCGGTCGTCGGCTCGTCGAGGAAGAGCAGGTCCGGCTCGTGGATGAGAGTCGCGGCGAGCGCGAGCTTCTGCTTCATCCCTCCCGAGAGGTTGCGCGCCTGGCGCTTCGAGAACTCCGTGAGTCCCGAGAACTCCAGCAGCTTCTTGGCGCGCTCGGTCCGCTCCACGCGCGGCACGCCGCGCAGCTCGGCGAAGAAGGCGAGGTTCTCGGCGACGGTCAGGTCTCCGTAGAGCGAGAAGCGCTGCGACATGTAGCCGATGCGCGACTTCACCGCCTGGGCGTCTCGCGTGACGGAGTGCCCGAAGATCGACGCGTCGCCCGAGGTCGGCTCGAGCACGGTGGCGAGCAGCCGGATGAGCGTGGACTTCCCGGCACCGTCGGGCCCGACGAGCCCGAAGACCGCGCCGCGCTCCACTTCTAGCGTCACGCCGTCGACGGCGACCACCTCGTGGAAGGTGCGCCGCAGGTCGAGTGCGTCGATGGCCGGGGAGTCGGTCATGCGCGCGGCTACTCGAACGTCACGTCGGCCGGCATGCCGGGCTTGAGGATGCCGCCAGCGTCGAGAAGCTCGAGCTTGACCTCGTATACGAGCTTCACGCGCTGGTCCTTCGTCTCGATGGACGCCGGCGTGAACTCCGCCTCCGAGGCGATGAACGCTACGCGGCAGCGGAAGGTCCGCGCGCTGGAGTCGGTCGTCAGGCGCGCGGTGTCTCCGATGGCGACCTGGCCGATGCGGCTCTCCGGCACGTAGATGCTCACCGTCAGGTGCGCGAGGTCCGAGATGACCGCGAGCGTGGAGCCCGGCACGGCGTTCTCGCCGGCGTCGGCGACGATGTCGGTGAGCGTCCCGTCGATCGGCGAGCGCACGACCGTCCAGCCGTACTGCACCTTCGCCATGGAGAGCGCGACCTTCGCCTGGTCGAGCTGCGCCCTCGCCGCGTCCTGCTCGGCGTCGGTCCCGTCGTCGCGGGCCTGGTCGAGCGCCGCCTGCGCGGCGCGCACCCCGGCCTGGGCCTGGCTGACCTGGAGCGATGCGATGGACGAGTCGAGCCGGTAGAGGACGTCGCCCGCCTTCACCGCCATTCCCTCCGTGCCCGGAGCGGAGAGGATGCGTCCCGTCGTCTGAGGCGAGACGACGATCTCCGCCGCCTCGATCGTGCCGCTGCCGCCGAGCGTGTCGGTTCCGCTCCCGCTCGTGCGCGTGGCGTAGCGCCAGGCGCCGTAACCCATCGCCGCGACGGCGACGACTACCAACACGGCCGCTATGCGCTGCTTCATTCTCTCGGCTCCTTCTCGTGTGTGGCGGGGCCGCTCATCGGCTTCCCGTCGCTTCGGGGAACGTGACGTCGGCAGGGGTGCCCGGCGGGAGTCGCGTGCCGTCATCGACGGCGACCGTGACGCGGACTGCCCGGGAGAGATGGGTCACCTGCGTCGGGAACCAGGTCGGAGGGAACACATACGCGTCGCCGATCGCGACGATGCGGGCGCGGACGGTCCTTCTGGGTAGCGAGTCGATACCGACCTCGGCGCGATCGCCGATGCGCACTCGCGTGACCTCTTCGGCCGTGAGATACGTGTCGACGAACGAGTCGCCCGCCGGGCGGACCTTCGCGAGCGGCGAGCCGGCCAGCGCGACGGTCCCGCGCTCCGGCGCCCACACCACGACGCCGCCTACCGGAGAGGCGACCCTGGTGCGCTCGCGTTGCGCCAGCGCGAGGTCGATCGTCACGTTGCGGGCCTCGGCGACGATCGCCGCGAGGTCGCGGGTGTCGGCCAGCGCCGCCCGGGCGTCCTCGAGCTTCGCGCCGGCGTCGGTGAGCTTGCGGCGCGCGGCGAGCGCGGTCGCGTACTTCGCGTCGAGGGCGCGCAGCGCTCCGGAAAGGCGCGCGACGAGCACGCGCGGGTCGAGAGAAGGGCCGCCGGCGGGAGGTCGCGGCGACGCCGCCAACCGCCGCGCCTGTTCGAGCTGGGTCACCAGGTCGGCTCGCGCGGAGCGTATCTTCGAGAGCGCGGAGTCGAGCTTGATGCGGGCGTCGCGCAGATCGCCGCGCTTCGCCGCGAGATCGTCTCGCGCGCCGTCGATCACGCGGATGTCGGCGAGGGCCTTGGCGCGTGACGTTCGGGCAGCGGCCACGGCGAGGTCGAGCATCCCCGCGTCGAGCTGGGCCACGAGGCCGCCAGCGGCGACCCTGTCCCCGGCGCGCGCGACGGTGACGATCGTGCCGGCGACGCCGGTCCGGGACGTCGCGGCGCGGGCCGCGGCGGGAGCGCCCGCGGCGGAGCGCGCGCGCTTCGCGGGGATGCCCGCGCGGACGTCGGGGGTGGGGCGATCGAGTACGGGGGCGGTCACCACGATCACGTCGTCGCGTACCGCGCCGGCCACCGTGAGCGGGCCCCCAGCGTCTGCGCCGCGCGCGCAACCGCTCGCTGCGAGCGCGACGAGCACCGCTACCGCCACGAGGGCGACCAGCCGTGACGCTCTATGAGAGTTATCGCTCACTAACATGATTCGCCCACTCTAGCACCCGGGAGCGCGGCGGTCGATACCGCCGTTCGTGACCGCCGCGCCCTAGCCGTGCGGCGTGGTCTACGGCATACTGCACTGGCGTGCCCGCGACGCCGCCGCCGGCACGGCGGAGGCACCGAGGAGAAGATACCCCGTGGCTGGAATCGTGCTGCTCGGCGCCCAGTGGGGCGACGAGGGCAAGGGCAAGATCACCGACCTGCTGGCGGACGACTTCGACTACGTCGTTCGATACCAGGGCGGCAACAACGCGGGCCATACCGTCATCCACGGCGGGCGCACGCTCAAGCTGCACCTCATCCCGTCCGGGGTCATGTACGCGCACATCACACCTGTCATCGGGAACGGATGCGTCATCGATCCGAAGGTGCTCCTCGATGAGATGGACTCCATCGAGCGGGACGGGCTGTCAACCCACAAGCTCCTCATCTCGTGCAACGCGCACCTGATCATGCCGTACCACCGCGACCTCGACGGCGCGAGCGAGCGTCGCCTCGGCAAGCTCGAGATCGGGACGACGCGACGCGGCATCGGGCCCGCGTACATGGATAAGTCCTCTCGCATGGGCCTTCGTATCCAGGACCTCACCGACGAGAAGATCTTCCGCGCGAAGCTCGACGCCGCTCTCGTCGAGAAGAACGACATCCTCACGAAGGTCTACGGCCTCAAGCCGTACACCGTCGACGAGATCGCCGAGGAGTACCTCGGGTACGCGGAGCGCATCACGCCGCACATCGCGGAGACGTCGGCGCTCATCAACCGCGCGCTGCGCTCCGATCAGTGGGTCCTCTTCGAGGGGGCGCAAGGCACGCTCCTCGACATCGACCACGGGACGTATCCATTCGTGACGTCGTCGAACTCGACCGCCGGCGGCGCCTGCACGGGCGTCGGCGTCGGGCCGCGGATGATCGACCGAGTGCTGGGCATCACGAAGGCGTACATCACGCGCGTGGGTTCGGGGCCGTTCCCGACCGAGCTGACCGACGAGATCGGCGAACACCTCACGCAGGTCGGCGGCGAGTTCGGCACGACCACCGGCCGGCGGCGGCGGTGCGGCTGGTACGACGCGGTGATCGTGCGCTACGCCGTCCAGGTGAACGGCCTGTCCGACCTCGTCGTCACGAAACTCGACGTGCTGTCGGATCTCGACAGCATCAAGGTCTGCGTCGCGTACGAGCACGAGGGGCGCCGGTACAACGACCTCCCGTGTCATCAGACCGCGTTCCACCACGCGAAGCCGGTCTACGAGGAGCTCCCGGGGTGGCGCAGCGACATCACGGGTTGTCGCCGCTTCGAGGATCTGCCGAAAGAGGCGCGCGACTACATCGGCTTCATCGAGGACCTCGCCGAGGTCCCGGTGTCGATCGTCGCGGTCGGTCCCTCGCGCGAGCAGACCATCCTCCGCCGCTGGGAGCCGCGTCAGTAGGACGCGCGGCCCCGATGGGACGCGCGGTCCGGAAGCCCCTCCGGGCGAGCTCCGCGCGACGGCCGAGCCCTGCGGTCTCGACCTGCGCTCCGAATCGCCCGTCGGGCCTCCCGGACCGCCGGTCTTCACGTTTCCTCAGGCTTCGCCGGATAGGCTCTCGCGGCACGCCCGTTGCTCTGAGCGTGTGACACCCGCGAAAGGGGTGCGAGATGCCACACGGATCACCTGAGAACTGCTGGGAGCACAAGCACTGCGGACGCGAGCCGGGCGGAGCGCACGTCTCGGATCTCGGTGTATGCCCCGCCGCGAAGGAGATGTCCCTCGATGGCGCGAACCGGGGCCGGGCGTCGGGCCGTGCCTGTTGGGTCGTCGCCGGCACCTTCTGCAAGGGCCTCGTCCAGGGGTCGTTCGCCGAGAAGCTGCGTACATGCACCGAGTGCGAGTTCCAGCAGAAGGTCGCGCGCGAGGAATACCCTCACTTCGTGTACACGACCGAGCTTCTCAAGCGGCTCGGGGAGCACGACAAGGTCGGCTCCGGCGCGTAGCTGTTGCCGCGCCGGCGGCACACCTGTCGTTTCGGACCCGGCACGATGAGGGACGAGTCAATGATGGAACACGAAGCGCCGATGAACTGCTGGGAGTTCAAGAAGTGCGGGCGCGAGCCCGGGGGAGCGCACGTCGCCGACCTGGGTGTCTGCCCCGCAGCGACGGAGATGGCTCTCGACGGAGCGAACCTTGGGAAGGCATCGGGCCGTGCCTGCTGGGTCGTCGCCGGCACCTTCTGCGAAGGTGTCGTCCAGGGCACGTTCGCCCAGAAGCTCCAGTCGTGCACGGAGTGCGAGTTCAAGGAGATCGTCGCACGCGAGGAGTACCCGAGGTGCGCCTACACGAACGAGCTCCTCAAGCGGCTACACGATCGCTAGCGAGTGGCGTCCGAGGCGTAGCTGCGGCCGCGGAGGAAGACCTTCCATCTGCGGGTGAGTGTCGTGAAGACCGCCATGCCGGCCACGGCGGGGATCGCCGCGAGCGCCGCGTTCATCAGGCCCCGCGGGTCGTCGAGCGCGAACGCGCTGAAGACGAACCAGCCGGAGACGCAGACGGTGGCGACCGACGTGACCGCGAACCCGATGCGGGCCGCCATGCCCACGTAGTGGTTCTCGCGCTCGTCCGAGCCGCGCATGATCGCTTCTTCGAGGGTCATCGCGAGTCCTCCTCCTCGAGCCGGAACACCGCGTCGAACGGGACGCCGAGTTCTCGCGCGATCGTCGCGGCGAGCAGCGCCGACGGCGTGTAGTCGCCGCCCTCGATGGAGATGACCGTCTGGCGGCTCACGCCGATGCGCTGTGCGAGCGCGGCCTGCGTGAGGCCGAGGCGGCTCCGGTGTTCCCGCACGGTGTTCGTCAGCTTTGCCATGACGTGAGTGTAAAGGTGGCTTGACGTGATGTCAAGAGGAGTTCACATCAGGGGAGTGATACTCTTCACCGGAGGAAGCTCCCCTTCGCCTCGCATCGCGATCAGCCTCACCGTCTGGTCGACGCGCTGGTTCGACCACCCGGTTCAGCGGCTGAGCACCACATCTATCCCGTAAAACACGAGGTCGAGCTTGGCGTCAGGCAAATTGCCGACACGCTCCGTGAGCGAGGACCTGTCGAGGGTCATCGGCTGCGAGACGTTTGCGACCGAGTCCCTTGAGAGTCCGGTAACGTCGCACTCGAGCAGGACGTTGCCGGGCGCGTCGGCGAGCCGGAGGTTGCTGGTCAACGGGATGCAGACGACCGTGGCGATGCGACTGCGGTTGAACGAATCACCCTGGACGACAACGACGGTACGGCGAAAGCCGGGCTGGGAGCCGACGGGCTCGCCGAGATCCGCCCACCACACGTCGCCTTGCGAGATCACCATTCCGAACGCTCGAGGGTGCGCTTGGCGGCCGCCGCGCCGAAGCTGTCGTCGGCCGGCGCCTCTTGCGCGTAGAGCGCATCGAGGGCGGTGGTGACATCGTCATCAGTGTGGCGGGCGACGTACTCGCGGACCGCGCGGCTGTAGAGCTGGCTGCGCGACTGCTTGAGCTTACGCGCGAGACGATCTGCCGCGGCGAACACTTCATCCGGTATCGAGATCGCGGTCTTCATACCGCGAGTATAACCGCCAGTATGATGGAGCGCCAGACCGCGCGTTGCCTCAGAAAGAATGTACTCGAAACCGATTCGATGCCTCAGAAGAAAAGGTACTCGAACCGGCCCACGCCGGATCGACCGGCGAAGGGCCACGAGGATGCCGCTTTCGATGCCAGAGAAG
>JBAZZO010000012.1 GCA_041658765.1 Coriobacteriia bacterium
TTCTCTGGCATCGAAAGCGGCATCCTCGTGGCCCTTCGCCGGTCGATCCGGCGTGGGCCGGTTCGAGTACCTTTTCTTCTGAGGCATCGAATCGGTTTCGAGTACATTCTTTCTGAGGCAACGCGGGGTCTGGCGCCCGCGCGGACGGCTGGTACAATACACATCGCCGCCCTGCGCGGCCTATACGGGCGCTTAGCTCAGGGGGAGAGCACTTCCTTGACGCGGAAGGGGTCAGAGGTTCAAATCCTCTAGCGCCCACCAGATAGACTGAAACAGCTCCGTCACCCCATGAGGTGGCCGGAGCTGTATTCTTGGTCGGACGCGTTCTGCGGGGGGAGGGTCGGCTGTCGTGAGCGTGGATGTGAAAGAAGGACTCCAGTCGCGGATCGATCGATGGCGGGCCTATGTCCTCGCGCATGGTGAGGTCGAGACGCACGTCGCTGTCGTTGAGGATCAGCTGCGCGATCACGCGGCCAGGCTCGGCGATGCCGGCTTGGATGCGGAAGAGGCCTTCCTCGTAGCTCTCAGGCGCGTGGCAGTGAGCGATGAGGCTTCTCGCGACTTCGCTCGCGCGTACTCCGACGAGCTGTGGATCCAGCCTGTCGAGACTGAGGGCGAACAGGGCCTGGTTCACGGCGTCACGACCGAGTTCTGGGTCATGCTCGGATGCGCGGTCGCTGCCGCATTCGCGGTCAAAGTCCCAACGCTCTTCGGATACGAGTTCGACGGAGACGATTCGAGCTTCTATGCGCGGAACCTGAGCCTCTTCGTCCTGCCGTTCCTGGCGATGTACTTCATCTGGAAGCGCGGGTCGAGCAAGAAGGGCGTCGTCGGTCTGGCCGCAGTCTTCGCCGCGGGAGCCGTGTTCGCCAACGCGTATCCCTTCACACCGGGCGGATCCACGGAAGTGCTCACTGCGATCCACCTGCCCATCGCGCTGTGGCTCGCGGTCGGCGTCGCATACGTTGCGGGCGACTGGATGTCGGACGCGCGGCGCATGGAGTACGTGCGGTTCACGGGGGAATGGTTGGTCACCTACGCGCTCATCGCGCTAGGCGGTGGAGTCCTTGTCGCGATAACCGTCGGTGTCTTCGAAGCGATCGGTCTCGACGTCTCGATGCTCATGGAGGAGTGGGTACTCCCGTGCGGCGCCATGGGTGCCGTCATCGTTGCAGCGTGGCTGGTCGGGACCCGCCGCAACCTTGTCGGTGGGATGGCGCCGATGCTGGCGCGCGTGTTCACCCCACTGTTCGCGCTCATGCTCGTCGCCCTGCTCGTCGGCGTCGTCCGGACGCGGGGCATCATCGACGTCGAGCGCGAAGTGCTCATCCTCTTCGACGTGCTCCTGGTCGTAGTGCTGGCTCTCCTGCTCTATTCGATCTCTGCGCGCGACCCTCTCTCCGAGCCGGGGCTCTTCGATCGGATCCAGCTCTTGCTCGTCGTGTGCGCCTTGGCTGTGGACGTGTTCGCCCTCCTCAACATCGCCGGCCGCTTGACCGAGTACGGGTTCAGCGCGAACAAGACAGCGGCTCTCGGCCTGAATCTCATCCTGTTGGTCGACTTGACGTGGTCGGCGCTCGTCCAGACGGGCTTCTTGAGATCGCGGCGCAGTCTCGAAGCCGTCGAGCGATGGCAGATGCGCTACCTGCTCGTGTATGCGCTGTGGGCCGCGATCGTCGTCGTCGCCTTCCCGCCGCTGTTCGGTTTCGCCTGACCTTCGACTGAGTCCAGCCGGTGATCCTCTGGGATTGAAGATCCGCGCGTCACTCGGTTGGCTACGAACCCGTCCGACATGGCCCATCAGACCGCGCCGCGAAGGTCTGATAACATCCTGGTCATGAAGCCGAAGCGCACAGCACCCGCCGCGTCGGCCGCAGCCGGCGGCGCGACCGTGGTCGTCGCGATGGCCGTCACGGTGGTGACCGCTTTCCTCATCCTCCCGGGTGTGACCTTCCCTCTGGACACCCCAAGATTCGTCGGGCTCATGATCGCGGCGGGGCTATGGGCGTTCGCATGGTCGTCCCGTGCCGTGCGGTTGCCGGACACTCTCAGACTGCGAACGGCGTTGTTCCTGGTCGCCGCTGTGACCGTGGTCTCCGCCGCGCTTTCCACGGGACCCGGCCTCGCCTTCACATGGGGCGCCGAGGGGAACATGCTGTCGGCGCCGGCCTGGCTCGCAATGATGCTGATCTTCTTGGTCACGGGTGGGTTGGCTTTGGGCGACCGGCGCGTGATGGACCTTCTGGCGATCGGCACGGTCCTGGCGTCCGCCGCCGCGGTGTGGGGTATCAGCGACGTAGTCCAGGGGAAGCTCCCCTCGTCCGTCTTCGGGAACGGGAACTATCTCGGTCCCGTGCTGCTGCTCTTCCTCCCGGTGGCCGTCCATCGCGCGCGGACCGACAAGGAGTCCGGCTCCCGGATCGCATGGATCGCGGCCGCGGTCGTCCTCGTGGTGGGAGCGATCGCCTCCGACAGTCAGACCGCGCAGGCGGTCCTCGCGGTCGAGATCGTAGCCCTCGGGCTCCTCACATGGCGGTATTCGGGGTGGCGGAAGCCGTCCGTGAGGACGGGGCGCCGTCTCGCGATCGCGGCTGTCGCGATAGCGCTCGTGGCGGGGGTCTGGGGCCTAGCGTCTCCCGACCCGCTCGCGAGCACGCTGCGCCATTCCGTTACCCGAGCGCCCACGACGCTGACGCGCGTCGAGTTCTGGAAGGTCGCCTGGTCGGTCTTCCGCGATCACCCGGTGCTGGGCGTCGGACCGGACGGACTGCCGCTCGCCTCGCAGAAGTACCTTTCGCTGCGGACGATGGAGCTGGAGGCCGGAGGATACACGGGCTCGGTGCTACTCCTGCGCGATCCCCACGACCTGCCCATGCTCGTGCTCGCGGAACTCGGTGTCGTCGGCTTCGCCGCGCTCGTGTGGCTCGCCCTGGAGTGGGCGTTCGTCGTGAGGACGAGACTGCGAGACCAGGAAGACGACAGATTCCTGCGCCTCACCCTCGTCGTCTGCGTCGCCTCGTTCTTCGCGACCCAGCTCCTCGTGCCGTGGACGATCCGTTTCGGTGCGCTGGTCCCGCTGCTGGCCGGCCTCGCTGTCGCTCCGATGAAGGCGCGGGCCAAGGGACTCGCCGATCGCACCGGGACGGCGATGTCTCCGACGTCCAGGGCGATCATCGCGCTGGTGATCGCCGTCGCCGGGGTGTCGCTCGCCGTCACGGCTCTCGCGGGCGACGCGTCCTTCGCTCGCGGCCGCCGCGCGACGGATCGTGGGGAGGCGATGCGCTGGTTCGAGACGGCGTCCCGATGGCAGCCGACGCGGGCCGAGCCCCGCTACGAGGTCCTCTACGCGCTCGGTGACGGGATCGTGAGCGGCGAGACCGCGCTCGGGGAGTATCAGGGTCGCGTGAACACTGCACCGGAGATCGTGCGCGAGAACGGGGTCTACCTGGCGAACCTCGTTCAACCCGCCCTCGACGAGGCGGTCGTCACGTCGAGGACCGATCTGACTTGGGAGACCGGACTCGTGGCGAGTGCCGCGCAGCTGGCGCCGAACCATCCGGACACGATACTCGAGGAGGCGCACCTCGCGCTCGCCGAAGGGGATCTGAATGAGGCCCGCGACCTGCTCGGACTCGCCGTACGCATCGGCGCGCGCGGGCCGCGCTCGATCCTCTATCGCCTGCTGCTCGCGAGCGCCTCGGGCGATACCGCCGCCGAACGGCGGCTGACGACCGAGCTCGGGCAGACGGCGCCGTGGTTCCATGCCCTGGTTCCCGCGAGACGCTGATCGCATGTCGACAGGGTTGGAGACGTGATGGACCTTCTTGAGATCTTCTCGCGCCCGGAGAGTTGGGCGGCCGTCGCCACGCTCACCTTGCTCGAGATCGTGCTCGGCATCGACAACATCGTCTTCATCGCCATAATCACCGCCCGTCTTCCTCGCGCTCTCCAGCCGAAGGCGCGCCGTACCGGGCTCGCGATGGCGCTCGGGAGCCGTCTACTCCTTCTCCTCACGCTCGCGTGGGTCGTGAGGCTCGACCGGCCGCTGATCTCGATCGCGGGCTTCGCCCTCTCGGGGAAGGGCATCATCCTTCTCGGAGGCGGGCTCTTCCTGATCGCGAAGTCGACGCTCGAGATCTACCGCAAGACGGAGATGCGAGAAGAAGAGGAGACCGCGGGAGGCACCGCCGCCGCGTTCGGTTCCGTGGTCGCGCAGATCGCGCTGCTCGACGTGATCTTCTCGCTTGACTCGGTCATCACCGCCGTCGGCATGGTCAAGGAGCTGCCGCTCATGGTGACGGCCGTCCTCATCGCCATGGGGGTCATGATGGTCTTCGCCGACGGGGTGAGCGAGTTCATCAACCGCCATCCGAGTCTGAAGATCCTCGCCCTCGCGTTCCTGATGCTCATCGGCGTGCTGCTCATCGCGGAAGGGACGGGTCACGAGTTCGATCGCGCGTACGTCTACTTCGCGATGGTCTTCTCGCTGCTCGTGGAGCTCGTCAACGTCCGGTACCGCGCCAACGTCAAGCGCCACGCGCTGTCCGCGGGCGAGCGGTTGGGGGACCACCCGCTCTAAGGGATGACGAACGTCGCCGCCTGCGGCAGGACGCGCGCCTCGAAGGGCGTCGTAGCCTCGACGACCTCACCGTCCGCCTGCAGGTGCAGCGGCGGGTCGGAAGCGACTCGTACGGACGCCGCTGTGTAGATCTCCAGGTTCATCCGGTCGGGGTGGTCTCCAAGCCGGTCCAGCAGCGCCGCCCAGACGACCGGGAGTACGTCCACCATCGTCTTCCCGTGGAAGACGACGACCTCCAGCAACCCGTCCGAAGGGTCGCTGCTGTGCGTCACGGCAAGGTCGAACTGGATGCGCGCGAAGTTCACCAGCAGCACGGCGATGCCCTCGGTGCGCACCGTGCGGCCGTCGAGATCGAGGGTGAAAGCCGCGATCGTCGGCTGGAGGTTCTGGACGGCGCTGAGCAGGTAGGCACCGGCGCCCAGCACGGGTTTCAGTTCCTTCGCGCCGCGCATTATCGACGCGTCGAAACCTGCGCCGGCCATGATGACGAAACCGCCGGGGCGTCCATCCGCGGCCGGGCGCTCGGGCGCGAACGCGGCCAGGTCCGTGCGGACGGTGCGTCCTCGCAGTGTGGTCTCGGCGAGGCCGAGCGGGTCGACCGGCATCTGCAGGTTCAGCGCGAGCAGGTTCGCGGTACCCTTGGGGAACACCACGACGGGGATGTTCGAGTCGCGGAGCTCGAATGCCACGAAGGAAGCGGTGCCGTCTCCGCCGGCCGCGACGACCCGGTCGAACGACGCCGCGTCGTCGAGCGAAGCGCCGATCGGGGAGTCCGGACCGATGAATCGGATGACGACCTCGGCGCCCGCGCGGCCGAGTTCCCGGACGTACTCGTAGAGGCCCGCGTCGCCCTGACCGGCCGAGAGGTTCACCACGATGAGTATCCGCATGACGCACCTCGCGCGGCGAGCAAGCGGGAACGGCTACACTGTGCACATGATGACAGATGATGCCCGCACTGCTCCGCGTCCCATCGGACGGCGGTCTCCATGCTCGTGAGCGATCTCAAAGCTCTCGAAGCGCTCGTCTCGCGACTGCGTGGCGTTCCGGTGCTCGCGATCGATACGGAGTTCCTGCGCGAGCGCACGTACTGGGCACGCTGCTGTCTGGTGCAGCTGGCGGCTGGAGACGAGGTCGCCGCCGTCGACGTGATCGCTCTGCCCGATCTCAGTCCTCTCGCCGTGTTGCTCGAGGACCCCGCGACGGTGAAGGTCTTCCACGCGGGCTCGCAGGACCTCGAGATCCTGCGGCGGGCGACCGGCGCGACGACCACTCCCGTCTTCGACACACAGACCGCGGCGACGCTCGCCGGATTCCCCACCCAGGTGGGATACGCGGCCCTCGTGAAGGAACTCCTCGGAGTGACCGTGGAGAAAGGGGAGTCCTATACCGATTGGGCGATACGGCCGCTCACCGAGCATCAGCTAGCCTACGCCCTCGACGACGTGCGCCATCTGGGCGCCGTGCACGCTGCTCTCCTCGAGCGGCTCGAGCGCGACGACAGACTCCAGTGGCTGGAGGCGGACTTCGCGCGCATGGCCGATCCGGCGACCTACGAGGTCGTCCCCGAGGAGCAATGGCGCCGCATCAAGAGGGCTTCGACCCTCAAGCCGCGACAGCTCGGCGTCCTGCTCCATGTGGCGGCTTGGAGGGAACGCGAGGCGCAGAGGCGCGATCTTCCGAAGCGCTGGGTGGTGTCGGACGAGAGCCTCATCGAGGTCGCTCGGCGCGCGCCGAAGAGCGCGGAGGAGGTCGCCGCCGTTCGGGGGATAGCAACTCGCAGCGCTGCGCAGATCGGACCCGGGCTCGTCGCCGCGGTGCGCGCGGGACTTGAACTCCCGGAGGACCAGCTCCCGCACCTCGAGAAGCGTCCGCGACTCGTTCGAGACACGGACGGCGCCGTCGACCTCATGGCGGCCCTCGTGAGACTGCGGGCGAAGGAGCACGGTGTCGCATCGCCCCTCATCGCGTCGCGGAACGACCTGGAACATCTCGCGGCGGGCGGTGACGACAGTCCGTTGCTCGAGGGATGGCGCAAGACGCTCGTCGGAGACGAGCTCATGGATCTCCTGGCAGGCCGGTTGACGCTTCGTCTCGCCGACGGACGGGTCCGCGTGGAGCGTCGCGATGGCTGAGGCGAGGCCCGAAGCGGTCTCCGTCTCGCGCGCGATGGCGCTGGCGAAAGGCGCGCTCGAGCGCGTCTCCGCTCGAGTGGTGGGCGAGGTCACCGAGCTTGCGGACAAGCCGGGCTACAAGGCCGTCTACTTCACGCTCGGCGACGAGTCCGCGAACATGCCGTGCCTGGTGTGGCGGGACGCGTACGAGGCGAGCGGGGTCGCGCTCCGTCTCGGCTCGCTGGTCGAGGTCGGTGGCTCGTTCACTGCCTACGCCCCGAAGGGCCGTCTCCAGTTCCAGGTCCGCACGCTCGCCCCGGCGGGGGAGGGAGTGCTCCGTCTCCAGGTCGCGGCGCTCGCTCGCCGCCTCGAGGCGGAAGGTCTCATGCGGGAGGACCGGAAGCGTCCCCTGCCCGCCTTCCCAAGGCGCGTCGGTCTGGTGACCTCGCCGCGCGGCAAGGCCGTGCACGACGTGATCCGGACGCTGCGGCGGCGTTATCCGTGCGCCGAGGTCGTCGTCGCGGGAGTGCCCGTCGAAGGTCCGGGTGCGGTGTCGTCGATCGTGGCGGGCTTAAGGCGGATGGCCGAGGAGCCGGGCGTCGACGTCGTCATCCTCGCTCGAGGCGGCGGCAGCTACGAGGATCTTATGCCGTTCAATGCCGAGGAGGTCGCTCGGGCCGTCGCGGCGATGCCGATGCCGGTGGTCACCGGCATCGGGCACGAGCCGGACACCTCCGTCGCGGACATGGTAGCCGATCTGCGGGCTTCGACCCCGACGGCCGCCGCGGAAGCGGTCGCGCCTTCACTGGACGAGGTCGCGGCGAGGCTTGCCGGCGCTCGGGCGAGACTCGCGCGGGCGCTCGAGCACGTGGCGCAGCGCGCACGCCATCGCGTCCAGCTGCTCGCTACGCGTCCGCTCTTCCAGGAGGCCGCCGTCTTACTCGCTCCGTTCGGGCTCTCGCTCGACTCGGGACGGGAATCGCTCGAGCGGTCGCTCCCGGGAATGGTGTCCGCGAGGCGGGATCGTACGCTGAGGGCGCGCGGGGCGATGCTGCGTTTGGGCGGGCACATCACCGAGCGCCGGGCCGGAAGGCTCGCGCCGGCGGCCGCCCAGCTCGAAGCGCTCTCTCCGCTCGCCGTCCTCGGTCGCGGATATGCGCTTTGCACCGACGAGACGGGTGCGAGGGTGTTGACGGATGCCGGGGCGACCACGGTGGGCGAGCGCGTGAAGGTGCGCCTGCGACGCGGTGCCCTCGGATGTCGGGTCGAGACGACGGAGGTGGAGGCATGACACAGGCGAAGGCGGGCCTTCCGGCGGAGGATCTCTCGTTCGGAGAGGCGCTCGCGGAGCTCGAGAGCATCGTCGCATCGCTCGAGGACGGCCGCCTGGAGCTCGAGCCGAGCATCGCGGCGTACGAGCGCGGCGTCGGCCTGCTCCGGGCCTGCGAGGCTAAGCTCGCCGACGCTGAACAGCGCGTGACCGTGCTCATGGGCGAGCTCGACGCGGACGAGGACGATGCCGAGACATCGTGATATCGCTTCGGGCCCGCACGCCGGGGTGACGGAGCCGTCGGTCGGGCGGATACGGACCGTGATCGTCGCGGGCACCGCTGTCCTCGGCGTGCTCCTGGCCGCGACGTTCGTCTTCTCGCAGGTGCGTACGGAACGTCTCATCCACGAGCAGATCGTGCTCCAGGCGCGCGCTTTCGCGCACGAGGCGATCGCGACGCGCGCGTTCATCTCGCTGCATGGCGGCATCTTCGTGCCCGCGTCGCGGGACGCGACCGTGAGCTCGTACCTGACGCGCATGCCGGGCGTGAAGGCGCGCATCGTGGACCGGGAGGGGAACGTGTACGTCCTCCAGAGCTATGCGACACTCACGAAGCAGGTGAGCGCGGGACTCGGCGGGACGGATGGACGGACGACCTCATTCCGTCTCACGAGCCTCGATCCGGTGGACCCCGCCAACGCGCCGGACTCGTTCGAACGCGCGGGGCTGCGTCGCATGTCGCGCGGCGCCAGCGAGGTCACGGTGCTCGAGCGGTCGGACGGGCGTACCCGGTTCCGCCTGATGCTGCCGCTGCGGGTGTCGGCCGATTGCCTGGTGTGCCACGCATACCAGGGCTACAAGGTCGGCGATCTGCGGGGAGCGGTGACGGTCGACACGGATGTCGAGCGCGAGATGCGGGCGGTGGATCGCGGCCGCATGCTCGTCGTGGCGGTCTGTTCAGGGATCGCGATAGGGCTGGCCGGCGCCTTGCGGTTCGTCTTGACGCGACCGCTCGCCCGGCTCCGGAGGGCTGAGGCCGATCTCGTGCGCCTAGCGAGCGTCGACGCTCTGACCGGTGTCGCGAACCGTCGCATCGGGATGGCGACGCTTGCCGTGGAGGTCGCTCGATCCCAGAGGACGGGAGACGACCTGTCGCTGGTGATGCTCGACCTCGACCACTTCAAGCGCGTGAACGACGCGCTCGGCCACGCGGCTGGTGACGCCGTGCTCGCGGCCGCGGCGTCCGCTCTCATGAGTGAGGCGCGCGTCTACGACACGGTCGCACGTGTGGGCGGAGAGGAGTTCGTCGTGTTGCTCCCCGGAGATGACCTCGAGGCTGCGCTCGGGACGGCCGAGCGCATCCGGCGGGCGGTGGCGATGGCGACGCGAGGAGTGGTGATGGGGCTTCCCGACGGCGTGACGGTCAGCGCCGGCGTGTCGACCATGGAGGGCTTCTCGGAGGGCTCTGCCGACGAACTGCTCGCTCGGGCGGATGCGGCCCTCTACCGTGCGAAGGCCGAGGGTCGCGACCGTGTGCTTGCGGGCTGAACGCGCTAGTATCGGACGGGACCGACACACCTCGAGGAGGCCGGCGTGGACAACTGCATCTTCTGCATGATCGCGCGCAAGGAACTTGCCGCGAAGATCGTCTGGGAGGACGACGACCTGATCGCTTTCGACGACATCGCTCCGCAGGCGCCGGTCCATACGCTCATCATCCCGAAGGTCCACTTCGACGACCTCTCCTCCGACGTACCCTGGTCCGCTCTCGGGCAGCTCTTCGGCGCTGTCGGCCGCATCGCGAAGATGAAGGGCGTCTCAGATAGCGGCTACCGCGTCATCGTGAACAACGGCAGGGACGCCATGCAGTCCGTCGGACACCTTCACGTGCACATCCTCGGCGGCGTGTCGATGTCTCACGGCATGCTCCGGATGAGCGAAGAGGACCGGTAGGCCACGGCCGTGGGTGATCGCGTCCCCGTTCGGCTCGACCCACCGGGCGTGACCGTGTGGGTCTCGCGGGGTGAGACACTGCTCGAGGCGGCCCATGCGGCGGGCGTGCCTCTGGCGTCCGAGTGCGGTGGCCGCGGGACGTGCGGACGCTGCGCAGTGAGAGTCGTAGGAGGGCCCCCCGGCGTCGCTGTGCGCGAGGTCCTCCGGGCTTGTCAGACGCATCCGGACGCGCCGATGAGTGTGCGGCCCGTGTCAGCGCTCGGTCCGAACGCGGGCGCCGAGGCCGGCTCCGCAGCGCCGCGAGGACCGCTCGTGGCCGCCGTCGACCTTGGGACGACCATCGTCACCGGAGCCGTCGCATCCCCGGTCACGGGACGCGAGACCGGACGCGCGTGGCAGACGAATCCGCAACGCGCGAGCGGCGCCGACGTCCTGAGCCGTGCGAGCGCGGCGGCCACCGGCCGGGGCGAGGACTTGCGGGAGCAGGCCGTTCGCGCGGTCGGCGGCGTCGTGGCCGACGTGCTCGCTCTGGGCGCGCGGGACTTCGGCGACGTATCGCGCTTGGTGGTCGCCGCGAACCCGATCATGGCGCATCTGTTCGCGGGAGCCGACCCGTCCGGTCTGGGCAGACATCCCGTCGTGCATGCCTGGCAGGGTCCGCTCGCCAGGGACGCCGGGGTGTTCGGGCTCTCGGGGTTCGAACCGGACATGCCCGTGGTGGTCCTGCCCGCGCTCGGCGGGCTCGTAGGCGGCGACGCGACGGCGGGGGTCCTCGCGACCGGACTCGACGGCGAGGGCGTGCGCGTTCTCATCGACCTGGGGACGAACGCCGAGGTGGTCGTCGGGGTGGACGGTCGTCTCACCGCGGCCTCGGCCGCCGCCGGACCCGCGTTCGAGGGCGGGGGACTCTCGTGTGGCATGCCGGCGATGCCCGGAGCCATCGTGGGAGCGCGCATCGAGAGAGGCGATCTCGTCATCGATGTCGTGGGCGGGGGAGAGCCCGCGGGTGTCTCCGGAAGCGGCGCCCTGTCGCTGATCCGCGTCCTGCTCGCGACCGGACATCTCGACGGTAGCGGTCGCCTGTTCCCGGAGGGTCTGCTCGCAGACCGCTTCCGCACGAGCGAGGGCGTCCTGGGGCTGCGACTCGCGGGGGAGCCGGATGGGAGCGACGACATCAGGCTCACTCAACTCGACATACGTGAGATCCAGCTCGCGAAGGCCGCCGTGTCGACGGCCCTCACTCGCGCGCTCGACGTCGCAGGCGCCTCGTGGGACGCGGTGACCTCGGTCTCTGTCGCCGGAGCCTTCGGCTCCGCGCTCGACGGCGAGCTGCTCGAGGCCTTGGGTCTTGTGCCGCGCGGGGTCGCTCATCTCACCCGGGTGGTCGGGAACGCCGCACTCCAGGGCGCGATGATCGTCGCGCTCGACCCCGAGGCTGAGCGGCGAGCGGCGGAACTCGCCGCAGGGGCATGCGTCCTCGTGCTCGCCGCCGACCCCGCATTCGCCGCCGACTTCCTCGGCAACACCGCGTTCCCGGCGGCGACGTGACACGTTCGGCAGCGCTCGGAGTGTCCCATGACGTGGAACAGCCCCGGCCTTCGGGCCGAGGCTGTTCCTATTCCTTCCCTTGCTACCCCTGAGTCTCGTGTGGATGATCGTGCGGCTGGCCTGGAGTCCGCACCCGTCGCGATGCCGGTCGTCGACGGTCCACACATGTTCGCCGCGTCGGATCCCCCGACTGCGGCATTTTAGGGAAGGGAAACCGTTGATGTGACAGTAGCCCATCCCGTATGTATATGCAACACCAGTTACATCCTAAATCGTGCCGTCCACCGACGATATCGCGCCGCTGACCCGACCACGGGGCGGTCGGAGCGGGTGTTACTCTACGATTGCAGTCGTTGGTTCGACCCGATCGGAGGAGGCCAAACGTGACCGAGACAGTCTCGATCGAGTCCATGATGAAGGAGCTGCGGGTGGTCCAGCCGCCCGCATGGGTGTCGGAACGCGCCCACCTGAAGTCGATGGACGAGTACCACGCCATGTATCGTCGCTCCGTGGACGATCCTGAGGCCTTCTGGGCCGAGCAGGCCGAGGAGTTCCTGTACTGGCACAAGAAGTGGGACTCGGTCCTTGAGTATGAGTTCGACACACCGCGCGTGGAGTGGTTCAAGGGCGGTCAGACCAACGTCGCGTACAACTGCGTCGACCGGCACCTGACCACGTGGCGCAGGAACAAGGCGGCCCTCATCTGGGAGAGCGACGAGGGCCGCACCAAGATGTACACGTACCAGTCGCTCTACTACAAGGTCTGCCGTTTGGCGAACGTGCTCAGGAAGCGCGGCGTCAAGAAGGGCGACCGTGTCGCCATCTACCTTCCCATGATCCCGGAACTGCCGGTCGCGATGCTCGCCTGCGCTCGCATCGGCGCCATCCACTCGGTCGTCTTCGGCGGCTTCTCCGCGGCGTCGCTGCGCGACCGCATCCAGGACTGCGGCGCGAAGATGCTCATCACCGCCGACGAGGGCATCCGTGGCGGACGCCCGGTCGCGCTGAAGGCGGCCGCCGACGAGGCGCTGCTCGAGTGTCCGACCATCGAGACCTGCATCGTCGTCTCCCGCGCGCAGTCGCGCGTCGACATGGAGCCCGGCCGCGATGTCTGGTACCACGAGGAGGTCCGGGCCGCGGACATCCACCGTCACTGCGACCTGGAGTGGATGGATGCCGAAGACCCGCTCTTCATCCTCTACACGTCCGGATCTACCGGGAAGCCGAAGGGCGTCCTCCATACCACGGCGGGTTATCTGCTCTTCGCGACGATGACGATGAAGTACTCCTTCGACTACCACGACGAGGACGTCTTCTTCTGCACCGCGGACATCGGCTGGGTGACCGGGCACAGCTACATCGTGTACGGTCCGCTCTCCCTAGGGGCCACCTCGCTCATGTTCGAGGGCGTGCCCACGTATCCCGACGCTGGCCGCTTCTGGCAGATCATCGAGAAGCACGGCGTCAACCAGTTCTACACCGCGCCGACCGCGATCCGCGCGCTCATGAAGGCGGGCGAGTCGTGGCCGGCGAAGTACGACCTCTCGAGCCTGCGCGTCATCGGCACGGTCGGCGAGCCCATCAATCCCGAGGCTTGGATGTGGTACTACAAGAATATCGCCCGCGAGAACTGCCCGATCGTCGACACGTACTGGCAGACGGAGACTGGCGGTCACCTCATCACGAACCTTCCGGGCGCGACTCCGATGAAGCCGGGCTCCGCCACGTTGCCGTTCTTCGGCATCCAGCCCGAGATCCTGAACGAGGACAAGTCCGAGACGCCCGTGAACGCCGGCGGGCGGCTGTGCATCAAGTTCCCATGGCCCGGCATGCTCCGCGGGACGTGGGGCGATCCCGAGAACAAGCTCGTCAAGGAGGTCTACTTCACGACCTTCCCGGGGCGCTACTTCACCGGTGACGGCTGTCGCAAGGACGAGGACGGCTTCTACTGGCTCATGGGCCGCGTCGACGACGTCATCAACGTCTCGGGACACCGCATGGGCACCGCTGAGGTCGAGAGTGCGCTGGTCAGCTACCCCGCGGTCGCCGAAGCGGCGGTCGTCGGGTTCCCGCACGAGATCAAGGGTGAGGGCATCTACGCGTACGTCAATCTCAAGACCGGCCAGGAGCCGACCGAGGATCTGAAGAAGATCCTTGCCGGGCACGTGGCGCACGAGATCGGCCCGATCGCGAAGCCCGACTACATCCACTTCGTGCCCGAGGTGCCCAAGACCCGCTCCGGCAAGATCATGCGCCGCATCCTGCGCAAGGTCGCGGCGGGCGAGCGCGACCTCGATGCGATGGGCGACATCTCGACGCTCGCGGATCCGACCATCGTCAAGACGATCATCGATTCGGCTCCGAAGTTCGACTGATCGACCGTCGTCCGCAAGGTTGTGTCCACAGCCCCGGTACCCGTGTTTCGGCGGGGGTACCGGGGCTGGTTTTCTGTTAGACTATCTCGCGGCCTTCACCGGGCTGGCGATCCCTTACGAGAGGACCGATCCGCATGCCGTTCGACGATACCTTCCTGCGCGCCTGTAGGCGCGAGCCCACCGAGTTCACTCCCGTGTGGATGATGCGCCAGGCCGGCCGCTACTTGCCCGAATACCGGGCCATCCGGGAGCGTCACGGGTTCCTCGAGATGTGCCGTACGCCGGAGCTGGCCGTCGAGGTCACGCTCCAGCCGGTGGACCTGATCGGTGTCGACGCGGCGATCCTCTTCTCCGATATCCTCGTGCCCTTCCCGGGCATGGGCCTCGATCTCGAGTTCGCCAAGGGCGAGGGGCCGGTCATCCACAACCCGGTGCGCACGGTCGCGGACGTCGACAAGCTGCGCGTCGCCGATCCCATCGAGGACACCGGCTTCGTCATGGACGCCATACGCATCCTCCGCCGCGAGCTGGTGGACAAGGTGCCGCTCATCGGGTTCTCTGGCGCGCCGTTCACCCTGGCCAGCTACATGATCGAGGGCGGTGGGACGCGCGACTACGAGAACTGCAAGGCTCTCATGTGGGGCGAGCCCGCGGCCTGGGACCGCCTCATGAACGTCACTGCCGACACGGTCATCGCGTACCTGTCGGCGCAGATCGACGCAGGGGCGCAGGCCGTGCAGGTCTTCGACAGCTGGGTCGGTTACGTGGCTCCGCGCGACTACGAGCATTCCATCCTGCCGCACACGAAGCGAGTGATCGACGAGGTCTCGAAGAAGGGCGTCCCGGTCATCCACTTCGCCAATGGCGCGACTTCGATGATCGAGCTCGTCCAGCGGGCGGGCGGCGACGTCGTCGGCGTCGACTGGCGGCTCGATATGGCCGAGGCGCTCCAGCGGATCGACCCGCGATTCTCCATCCAGGGGAACATCGACCCGGTGGCGTTGTTCGCTCCCGACGACGAACTCGAGCGCATGGTCGTCGAGATCCTCGAGGCGTTCGGTACCCGGCCGGGCCACGTCTTCAACCTCGGACATGGGATCCACAAGACGACGGACCCGGCGAAGGCGAGGACCTTCGTCAGGCTCGTACACGAGCACTCGCGCCGGATCCGCTCCGGCATGGAGGTGTAGGCGCTGTGGGAAAGTCGACAGAGGGCGTTCTGCTGCTCGGGTTCGGCGGCCCCGACTCCGTGGAGGAGATCGGACCGTTCATGTGCGAGCTCATGGGGCGTGAGCCTTCGGAGGAGCTGCTCGCGCGCGTCCGAAAGCGCTACCTGACGATCGGCGGGAAGTCGCCGCTGCCCGAGATCGCGGCGGAGATCGCTTCCGCGCTCGAGACGGAACTGGGGAAGCGCGGGCATGCCGTGCCGGTCCGTGTCGGCATGCGCTACTGGTCTCCGTTCATCGGACAGACCCTTCGCGAGATGTACGACTCCGGCGTGCGGCGAGTCGTGACGGTCAGCCTGTCGCCGTTCGAATCCGCGGTCAGTTCGGGAGCGTACCGCGATGCCGTCACGGAGGCTCTGGCCGGTCTGCCGGGTATGGAGGCGGTCGAGTCTCGGACCTACCACGACGCTCCAGACTTCATCGGCCTTCTCGCGGGGGCGTCCGCGGACGCTCTCGAGCGTCTGGGCGAGGACTACCGCGAGCATGTCCTCGTCGTCTTCACGGCTCACAGTCTCCCGCTCTCCGACATCGCGGAGGACGGGACCTACGTCGTGCAACTCGAGGCGACCGCGCTCGCCACGGCCATCGCGCTCAAGCTCGGCCCCGCGACGGCTTTCAGGGGAGGCGAAGCGCTGCCCGGTATCGAGGCGTTCGGCGATCTGTCGACCGGTCGTCCGTGGCTCCTCGCATACCAGAGCAAGGGCCAGAAGCCGGGAGAATGGCTCGGCCCGGACGTCGAGGAAGTGATCGCCGCAGCTGCGGCGCAGGGTCTGACCGCCGTCGCCATTTGTCCGATCGGGTTCGTCACGGATCACATGGAGACGCTCTATGATCTCGACGTCGTGGCCGCGGGGGCGGCGCTCGACGCCGGGCTGGAGTCGGTCAGGGCAACGGTCCCCAACGCCCACCCGGACATGATCCGGGTGTTCGCGGAGGCCGTGGCGTCGCTGCTGTCGCCGAGTGGAGAAGGAAGGCCCGGATGAAGAAGGTAGTCGTCATCGGTGGCGGGGTCGCCGGCCTCGGCGCGGCGTTCAAGGTGAAGCGGGCGGCCGACGCGGGGAACGACGTCACGTTCACGTTGGTCGAGCGCGACCCCCGTCTAGGCGGGAAGATCGCCTCCGAGGTCACGGGGGACGGCTTCATCATCGACGGCGGTCCCGACTGCTTCCTCACGAGCAAGCCGGCGGTCCATCGCGTCGCGGAGCTGATGGGGATCGACAAGGACAAGATGCCCACCGATGACAGCCGCAAGAAGACCCTCATCCTGTCGCGGGGGAAGCTCTACGAGATGCCCGACGGGGTCATGATGTTCGCTCCGACGAAGTTCGTCCCGTTCGCCACGACGGGGCTGTTCACCTGGCCGGGTAAGATCCGCGCGGGGATGGACCTCTTCGTCCCGAAGAAGCGTGTCGTGGAAGGCGAACTTAACGACGAGACGCTCGAGCATTTCATCCTGCGCCGCATGGGGCGCGAGATCCTCGACCGGCTCGCCGAGCCCCTCGTGGGCGGCGTGCACGCGTCCGATCCTGCGGTCATGTCTCTCGCGGCTACCTTCCCGAACCTGCTCGACATGGAGCAGAAGTACGGCAGCATGGTCCGCGGCTTCCTGGCCGCCCGCAAGATGGTCGAGGCGATGAAGAAGAAGTACCCGCCCGACCCCGCGAATCCCAAGACGTTCTTCACGTCGTTCAAGCACGGCATGCAGGAGCTCACCGACACGCTGGCCGACGCGGCGGGCCGCGACAAGATACGCACGGGGGTCGCGGTCACGGCGATCAGCCGCTACGGGGACGCGTGGAGCGTCGCACTCTCCGACGGTTCGGTGGAGGCTTGCGACGCCGTGATCGTCGCGACCGAGTCCTGGGCGGCCGAGCCGCTGATGCGCCCGATCGACGAAGCGATCGCCGACGCGTTGGCGGGCATCCCGTCGTCGTCTTCCGCGACCGTCTCCGTCGGGTTCGATGAGGACCAGGTCGGCATCGACATGAACGCCTTCGGCGTGCTCTGCCCGCTCGTGGAGAAGCGCTCGCTGATGGCGGCGACCTACTCGTCGACGAAGTGGCCCGGCCGGGCGCCCGAGGGCAAGGTGCTCCTGCGCGGATTCGTGGGAGGACCCCACAACCAGGCGATCATGGAGCGCAGCGACGACGAGATAGGCGAGATCGTCCTCTCCGAGCTGCGCTCGATCCTCGGCGTCAAGGGCGAGCCCCTCTTCAAGAAGGTCTTCCGCTGGCACCTCGGGATGCCGCAGTACACGATGGGGCATCTCGACCGCGTGGCTACCGTCGAGGACCGCAGCGCCGACATCACCGGCCTCGCGCTCGCGGGGGGCAGCTACCGCGGTGTGGGGATACCGAACTGCATCGAGAGCGGCGAGCGGGCGGTGAGCAAGGTGCTCGGCGAGTGGGGCATCGACCTCGCTGAGGATCACGTCGAGGAGAAGCGCCGCTACTGACGCGCGAGAGCGCGAGTGATGCGATCGAGCATGAGTCCGTGGAGCGCGATCCCGCCGGCGGCCAGTATGTCGCCGGCGGCGGGCGTCCACTGTGCGCCGCGCATGTCGGTGACCACGGCGCCGGCCTCCCGCAGGATGACCACGCCCGCGGCGGTGTCCCACGGCTTGAGGCCGCCCTCCCAGTAGCCATCGCATCGTCCCGCGGCGACGTGGCAGCAATCGAGCGCCGCCGAACCGTCGCGGCGCACGTCGTGGACGTCGCGGATGAACGCCGAGAAGATCGCCATCTGCCTGTCGAGCGGCTCGCCACGGTCGTAAGGGAAACCGGTGACGAGCAGCGATCTCTCGAGCGGGGACGAGCCCGCCGGTCGGATCGGGGCGCCGTCGAGGGTCGCGCCCAGCCCGAGGGCGGCGGCGGCCGTCGTGGCGCCGGGGACGTCGCGTACCGCGCCCGCGACGGGCACACCGTCGCGGAGGCACGCGACCGAGACGGAGTAGCACGGGTATCCGTGCACGAACGAAGTCGTGCCGTCGAGCGGGTCGACTACCCACGTCTCGCCCTCGAAGATGTCGCCCTCGGGCACGCCGGTCGCCGCGAGTGCCTCGGGTTCCTCCACGACGACCCGTGCGCCCTCCGAGCGTTCGGCTATCGCGCGGACGACGGCGATCCCCGAGGCGATGTCCGCCTCGGTGACCAGGTCGAACCCGCTCGACTTGGAGCGTACGGCACCGAGGTCTCCCGCTCGCGCCAGAAGGATCGCGCCGCCCGCCTCCGCTGCGGCGACGGCGATGGACAGCAGCTCACGCATGGGGGTCCTCTCGGGTTCGGGTAGATTCAAGTGTACCCTTCCCGAGGAGGTCCGCGTGCTCCACGACGGCTTCGCGTCCGCCACGCTCGCCGAGCCGCTCGCGCGGGAGCTGGAGGAGAGCGCCCGTCGCTGCAGGGGCGCGGTGCTGACCATGACGACGCTCGCGGCGTCGGGTCATCCGGGCGGGTCGTTCTCCTCGATGGAGATCCTCACGCTGCTGTACTCCTTCGCCCGGCTGCGTCCCTCCGAGCCACGATGGGCCGATCGCGACCGGGTCATCGTCAGCCATGGTCACACGTCGCCGGGGGTCTACTCCGCTCTGGCGGCGGCCGGCTTCTTCGATATCGACGACGCCGTGGCCCACTTCCGGCAGGCGGGCAGCCCCTTCGAGGGACATGTGGAGCGGTCCGTCCCTGGAGTCGAATGGTCGACCGGGAATCTCGGCCAGGGTCTATCCGCGGGCGTGGGATCGGCTCTCGCCGCGCGTATGACGCGCGGAGGGTGGCGCACGTTCGTCGCGATGAGCGACGCGGAGCAGCACAAGGGGCAGGTCGGGGAGGCCCGCAGGCTCGCCGTGAAGGAGGGGCTCTCGGACCTGACGGTCGTGGTAGACCTCAACGGGATCCAGATCTCGGGGCGTACGCGCGACGTGCTCCCGGTCGACGTCGCCGCGGACTATCGCGCCGACGGATGGGGCGTCATCGAGGCGGACGGTCACGACGTCCGCGACCTCTACGCGGCGATCGCGTCCGCCGTCGCCGAGCATGCCCGGCCGGTCGCCGTGCTCGCGAGGACGGTCATCGGCAAGGGCGTTCCGTTCATGGAGGGAGACCCCGAGTATCACGGACGGGCCCTGAGCGAGGAAGAGTACGTCGACGCGATGACGGTCTTGGGTCTCGCTCCCGGGCTTCAAGCGGCGCGGGAGCGCAGGACATCGCCCTGGGTCACCGCCCCGGCGCTGGTGGCCGCCGACCATCCGGAGCTGAAGACTGGCAGCCCCAGGGAGTACGGCGCCGATCACCCCACCGACTGCAGATCGGCCTGGGGAGCCGCGCTCCTCGATATCGCACAGGCGTCGCCCGGCGTCCCTCTGGCCGTGCTCGACTGCGACCTGGCGGCCTCGGTGAAGACCGAGGCGTTCGCCATCGCCCGGCCGGAGTCCTTCGTGGAGTGCGGAGTGGGGGAGCACAACGCCGCGACGGTGGCGGGAGCGCTGGCGGTGAACGGAGTGGCGGCGTTCTGGTCGGATTTCGGTGTCTTCGGTATCGACGAGGTCTACAACCAGCAGCGGCTCAACGACATCAACGGAGCTCCCGTCCGTCTGGCGGTCACGCACTGCGGTCTCGACGTCGGGGAGGACGGTCGCACTCACCAGTGCGTGGACTATGTCGGTACGCTGCGCAATCTGTTCGGCTGGCGCGTCATCGTCCCGGCGGATGCCGACCAGACCGACCGGGCCGTGCGCGCCATGGTCGCTTTCGATGGCCCCGTGGCACTGTGCGTGGGACGCTCGAAGCTTCCCGCGGTGCTCATGGCGGACGGCAGCCCGGCGTTCGGAGGGGACTGGGAGTTCCGCTACGGCGCCATCGACCGTGTCCGCGATGGGACCGACGCGTACGTGCTGGCGATGGGGACGCCCGTCGGGGCGGCGATCGCGGCGGCCGACGCGTTGCGTGCGGCCGGGGTCTCCGTCGCGGTCGGTGTCACCGCGAGTCCTCTCGAACTCGACGAAGCGGAGATGGAGTTCGCCGCTCGCGCCGGTCTGCTCGTCACGGTCGAGGACCACAACGTTCGCACCGGGCTGGCGGCCAGCGTCGCCGAGTGGCTCGCGCTTTCGGGAAGGACCGCGCGGCTGTTGCGCATCGGAGTCGAGGGATATGCGACGTCGGGGAGATCCGCCGACGTGCTCGCACGTTCGGGGCTCGACGCCGGCGGCATCGCTGCGGTACTCAAGACGGCGCTTCTCTAGTCGTCGCCCCTGCGGACGGCGCGAAGCACCGCTGCCCCGTCAGCGTCGCCGGCGCACTCCACCGGGACGATCCCGCGCTCGGCGAGGACGGCGAGGACGGCATCGACTGCCGCAGGCACCGCGGCGGCTACCTCGGGTGAGAGCCCTATCTCCGGGCCGCCGATGTCGCGGGCCTGCACCCCGACGAAGGTCGCCTGGGGCCGGGCGCCGATCAGTTCGGCCGCCTGCAGGACGTCGATGAGCCGGACGTCGTGCAGCGAGTGCATCACCTGGTTCCCCGCGACGTCCTCCGCGGCGACGCGCACGACCGTTCCGGGAGGCTCGCCGGTCCCGTCGACCGCGTCGACCACGAGCAGGAAGTCGCATTCGCGGAAGAGGTTGAGGATGCCCATCCCCATCGTTCCCGCGTCGATCACGCGGACGTGATCGGGGAACTCGAACCGCGAGAGGAGCTCCTCGGTGACGCGGGGGCCTATCCCTTCGTCGCGGCAGAGCGGGTTGCCCACCCCCATGACGGTGATCCGCTCGGGAGCTGAAGTCACGGCGTTCCTCCTCCCTGTGGTCTCGTGTGCGGGTCCGATGAAGAGCCGGGCCCCGGGATGTCCCGGGGCCCGGCCGGTCGTGCGATGGCGCGTGGTGCTAGTGCTCCTTCGCCGGAGTCTCCTTCTGGAAGAACATGAGCGGCAGAGCCTCGATGTCCTCCGCGAGAGACAGGTAGACGTGGATCATGGTGATCAGGATGAAGACCCACATGATGAAGAAGTGGATCTCCCGCATGATCATCAGCCCACCGACGAGGCTCGTGCCCCACGAGAAGAACGTCATCCGGGCCGCTGGGCCGTAGATGGCGAATCCGGTGTAGCCCTGTGCGATCAGTAACGGGATCATCGCCAGGTACGCCGTCTTCTGCATGGGATTGTACTTGCCCGAGATCGGATGGGTCTTGCGCAGGAAGAGGTAGTACTTGATGGTCTCGAAGAACTGACCCTTGTTCTCCTCCTGGAATCCCCAGTTCTTGCGGTCCCTCGCGATCTCGCGCGTCCCCTTCGTCAGCGTCGAACCGCCACCCATGAACGCCCAGTAGATGCGGCAGACGAGGGTGATCAACACGACGTACATGAAGATGAAGTGGAGCGTCCTCATGAGTTCCATGTTGCCGTTGAAGAAGGGCTTGTGGATGTAGAAGCCCGTGAAGCCGAGGGCGACCATGCTGATCAGGTGCGACCAGTGCATGAGCGTCGCCGGCAGGGGATGGGCTTCCCTGTATGCTCCGTGGGACATACGCATCACAACCCGACGGGCTTGGAGAGGACTGTCGCCTGCTTCTTCGTCTTGGGTTCAAACACGTGAACCCCGCACCCGATTCAAGGATCGAAGCTATGTACGATGCGCAACGCTTCGAGCGGCTTGGTCGGGTCCTCGACGGGAGCGCCGACGAGCGCTTCCTCCAGCGGACCGCGCTGGCCGTCCTTGTCGCGCGGGGACATGTCCCACGTCGACGGGGCGATGACCTGGTAGCGGTCTATCTTGCCGCCCTTGACGGTCACCCAGTGTCCGAGAGCGCCGCGAGGCGCCTCCCAGAGGCCTACGCCTTCGCCGTCGGTGGCGTCGCTGGTCTCGAAGAACTTCGAGTCCCCGCCCTTGATCGCGGCGACGAGATCGTTGACCCAGCCGAGGGCCTTGTCGGCGATGTACTTCGCCTCGAGGTTACGGGCCGCGACGCGGCCGAGCAGCGAGAGAAGCACTTCCGGCTTGCCCGCGACGCCGAGCGCCGCGAGTGTGCTGTCGACGAGCTCCTTGATCTCGGGAACGCCCGAGACGTATCCGACGAGCATGCGGGAGAGCGGGCCGACCTCCATGGGCTTGCCGTCGTAGCGCGGCGCCTTCACCCAGGAGTACTTGTCGTCGACGTTGTAGTCCTTGTACTCCATCTTCGTGACGCCCTTGGCCGGATTCAGATTGCCGGAGTCGGACGTGAACCAGGAGTGGTCCACGTACTCCATGATCTTCGTCGGATCGGCCTCGAGGACGGATAGCTGACCGCCCATGATGACGCCACGAGGCAGGGCGCGCTTCTTCGGGTCCATCGACTCGTCGTCGAAGACACCCCACGCGAGGTGGTTCCCGACGCCCTTGCCGTACGTCGCGGCGTCGATGTAGAACGGGGCGATGGCGAGGGTGTCCGGGATCATGGTGTTCGTGATCCAGTCGCGGACCTTCGTGAAGCGGAAGAGTATGTCGTCGAGCTTCTCCTCGGTGGGGACCCACACGGTCCCGCCGGGAAGCGACGTCATGAAGTGCGGGAACTTGCCGCCCATCACGGCGATGATCGCTGCGGCCTCGGCCTGGATCTCCAGGGCCTCGAGGTAGTGCGCGACGGCGATCAGGTTGAGTTCGGGCGGAAGCTTCATAGCGGGGTGGCCCCAGTAGCCGTTCGTGAAGATCGACAACTGGCCGCCCTCGACGAACTTCTTGACGCGGGTCTGGACTGCGCCGAAGTCGGCGACGCTCGTTCCCGCCTTACTCGCGAGAGCATACGTGTCGGCGATGTCCGCTGAGAGCGCGGAGACCACGTCGACGTAGTCGAGCGCGGTGAGCGTGTAGAACCACAGCACGTGGCTGTGGAGTGACTCGGCCGCCTCGATGAGGTTGCGGATGATCCGCGCGTTGTTCGGGATCTTGATGTTCAGCGCGGCCTCCGAGCCCATCGTGGAGGCGTGACCATGTGAGATGGGGCAGACGCCGCAGATGCGCTGCGCGACGTAGAACGCGTCGGCAGGTTCGCGGCCCTGCAGGACCGTCTCCATGCCACGGTAGAGGCCGCCGGACGCCCAAGCGTCCTTGACCTTCCCGCCCTCGACTTCGATCTCTACGCGGAGATGACCTTCGATGCGGGTGACTGGATCGATGACTGCACGAGTCACTGGTTATCGCCTCCCTTCGCGCTCTTCTTCTGCTTCTCCATGGGAGCACCGTGCCCCATGCGGCCCGTCGCGACCTGGGCGACGCCGTGGACTACGAGACCCGCGGCGGCGACAGCGCCGAGCGCCGCGCCGATGGTGTCGGGCTTCACGCCGCCGATACCCGGCAGCGGGATGTCGGCCAGCCGGTTGAGGAACGGAGCGTCCCTGTCGACCCAGTTCAGGTTGCCGCAGCCGATGCATGGGCTGCCGGACTCGACACACCAGTTGACACGGCGGTTCCAGCGCACGTTCGGGCAGTTCGTCTTCGTCTGGGGGCCCTTGCAGCCGACCTTGTAGAGGCACCACTGCTTGGCTTCCTCGGGCGTGCCGAACGTCTCGACGAACTCGCCGTTCTCGAAGTGACCGCGACGCGGGCAGTTGTCGTGGATCGTCGACCCGTAGATGAGCGTCGGGCGACCCTCTTCGTCCAGTTCAGGGAGCTTGCCGATGAGAAGCGCGTCGACGACCATCGCGACGATCCACTCGGGGTTCACGGGACAGGTCGGGAGGTTGATGAGCGGGACTTCACCGAAGCCGAGCTCCGCCGCGACCTGCTTGACGCCGGTGGCGTTCGCGGGGTTCGGTGCGGCCTTCACCCAGCCGCCGTCGACCGCGCACGAACCGACCGCGATGATGGCGTCCGCGTTCGAGCAGACGTCCTTGAGGTGTTCCGTGCCGGTCTTGCCGGCGATGCGAAGGGTGTTGCCGTCGGCGCCCTGCATAACGGAGCCCTCGATGATGGCGATGTAGCCGCCCTTGTCGATGGTGTCCTTCTTTGCCTGCTCGGCTTGTTCACCTGCGGCGGCCATGACCGTCTCGAAGTAGTTGAGTGAGAGAAGGTCCAGCACGATCGAGGCTACGTCGGGATAGTCGACCTGTGCGATCGACTCGGTGCAGCCCGTGCACGAACCTAGGTTGAGCCAGATAGCCGGCTTGAGCGCGGCGCCCTTCTCGATCGCCGCGGCGATCTGCGGAGCGGCCATCTCGGACAGCCCGAGCATCGCCGCGAGGGTGCCACAGTACTTGACGAAGTCACGCCGGGTCACCCCGCGTGCCGCGAGCGCATCGTCGAGGACGCTTCGCGTCTCTTGCGCCATACCATACACCTCCTTGGATGCGTTCCTGCTGACAGTACGTTCGGGACCGCGACGGCGGTCCGGTTCGGCGGTACCGCTATCGGCATCCTCCTCTCAGGCGGAAAGACCCGGGGATCGTCCTGGACGGGATCTCAGGCCGCGCGCCACCCGGGAGGGTCGCGCCGGCCGATGCCGGAAGGTGGACGCGGGCAGAGGCGCCCGAGGGGGAAGCCCAGGTGGGTCGGGAGCAGGAGCGGGAGTCTCGACTTGGACGCGCCGGAAAGGCAGTCGACGTGGCGGTGAGCCCCGACTCCGGGCGAACGCACGTGAGTGCGTGACTGTCCATAGCCCCCTCAGACCACACAGCTTTCACCGGACAGCAGGCAGCCAGCTGCGACGGCAGGCCGGCACCCACCGACAACTATCTTACGAGTCGCCGACAGGCATGCCAACACATTCTTCCCCCATAGGGAGCCGGTTTTCACGCACCGAGGAACGGGAGTGCGTCCGAGAGTCCGTCGAGGTCCCCGTGCATGTCGGCCTCGACGAGGTCGCCACCGACGTACCAGGTGCTCATGCCCGTCGCGGATGCCGGCAGATCGAGGGACGCGTCGTCGCCGACCATGAGGCACTCCTCCGGAGAGGTCCCGAGCATCGACGCCGTCTGGAGGAAGTACTCCGGGCGCGGCTTGCACGCGCGCATGACCTCGTACGTCGTGATCGCGTCGAAGGGCAGGTCCGCGAGTCCCGCCCAGGCGAGACGGTGCTCCACGGCTATCCGAGGGAAGATCGGGTTGGTCGCGACCGCCACACGCAGGCCCAGCCCGAGGGCCGTCTCCACGACCCTCCGCGCTCCCGGGGCGGGTCCGGCGTCCCCCCGAAGACCGGGGAACGTCTCCCGGTAGAAGTCCTCGAAGACACCCCAGTGCACGCCGAGGTCGACGCCGGTGCGAAGGAGGAAGTCCGAGAAGAACACCTCGCGGTTCGTCAGGCCGGGGTGATCCGCGAACATGGCCTGCGTCGACCTGGAGATGGCGGCGATGGCGTCCGCACCGTCTCCGAGACCGGGGACCATGGCGGCGCTGCCGCGCAGAGCGGTGAAGTAGCGCGCTAGGAACCCGTCGAGGTCCAGGTCGAGCAACGTCCCGTCAAGGTCGAAGAGGATGGCTCGCATCATGGGTGGAAGGATGCGGTAAAGTGTGCTCGATGTCACGCCGATAGGGGACACATGGAACCTGTCGATCAAGAGACACGGGTGGATGTCGGCGTAGTCGTCGCCAAACTTCGGACGCTGCCGCTCTTCGCCGAGCTCTCTCCTGCCGATCTGGCGGCTCTCGCCGGGCTCGTGACGTACCATCGCCTCCCCAAGGGGGCGATCATCGTGGCGCAGCACGAGCGAGGGTCTTCGATGTATCTCCTCGTCTCCGGACGGGTGAAGGTCTCGCTCGCGGCGCCCGACAACAGGGAGCTCGCTCTGAGCTTCCTCGACGCTCCCGCGCACTTCGGTGAGATGAGCCTGGTCGACTCGGAGCCGAGGTCGGCCGACGTCACGGCGATGACCAACGTCGAAGTGCTCCAGATCGACGGGAAGGACCTCTCCGCGGCGATACAGCTGCAGCCCAGATTGGCGCTCTCGCTGATCGCGACGCTCTCGCGCCGGCTGAGGCAGACCATCTCGCGCCTGGAGGACCTGGTCTTCCACGACGCGACGCATCGCGTGATGCGCGTGCTGCTGAACGTGGCCACCGCTTCGTACGAGACCTGCGGCGTGCCGGTGATCGGCGGGATGACGCAGTACCAGATCGCTACGCTCGCGGGCACGTCTCGCGAGACGGTCAGCCGGGCGGTGTCCGCGCTCGGCAAGGAGGGCGTCCTCGCCACGAAGGGCCGTCGGATCGTCGTCGACATCGTCCGGCTGCGCGAGCGTCTCGAGACCGACTGATCGTTCGGGACGCGTCGGGTCCTCCTCCCGCGGGGGATAGACCCCCTATGGGTCCGCGCTGGCGACGGCGGACGTCCGAAGGATCACGGGAGGCCCCACATGAAGGAGTTCACTGCCGAGGAGCTGGCGGGTTTCGACGGCAAGGACGGTCGTCCGGTCTACGTCGCGTACAAGGGTGTCGTCTACGACCTCTCCGACAGCACGATGTGGCTCGAAGGCGAACATGGCGACACGCACTTCGCGGGCGTCGACCTCACGGTCGAGCACGAGGACGCTCCGCACGACGCCCTGGTGACCGACTTCCCCGAGGTCGGGAAGCTCGTCTAGGCCCGTTCGAGCAAGGCGACCGTCTCGACGTGATACGTCTGCGGGAAGAGGTCGACCGGAACGGCAGACGCCAGCCGGTAGCCCGACTCCGCGAGCCGCGCGACATCGCGTGCTAGCGTGGTCGGGTCGCACGAGACGTAGACGATCCGCCCCGGCCGTGCCGCGACGAGCGCGCGCAGCGCGTCCGGGCGCATGCCCGCGCGAGGCGGGTCGACGACCGCGGCGTCGAAGACACCCAGTTCGGACAGGGCGCGGGCGGCGTCGCCCGGAGCGACCTGGGCCTTCAGGTCGTTCTCTTGCAGGTTGCGCCGCAGGTCGCGCACCGCGCTGCCGCCTGACTCCACGGCCACGACGGAGCCCGCCGCGGCCGCCAGCGGGAGAGTGAACGTCCCGACTCCCGCGTAGAGGTCGAGGACCCGGTCCGAGCCGTCCGCAGCGAGGCGCTCGAGCACGATCGCGACGAGCCGCTCGGCGGCCATCGTGTTGACCTGGAAGAACGAAGGCGCGGAGACGAGGTACGGACGCCCGGCGAGCCTCTCGCGCCATGCCCCGGGTCCGGCGAGGACCTCCACTCGCGAGACCGCGCGAGCGGACGTCGGGCCCTTCGTCAGGACGTGCGTGACGGTCGTCGCTCCGACCGCGGTGGCGATGGTGCCCGCCGCGGCGTGTCTGGGGAAGGGCCCCGGCGGGCCCCAGAGGTCGACGGCGACGTCGGGGGAGTGACGCGCGACGCGCAGGGAGACCCTCTCGATGCCGAGGCCGTGACGGCCCGCGAGGTACCTGAGCGCACCGCGCAGCGCACGCGGGGCGCCCTCCCGGTTCTTCGGAAGCAGGAGGCATGCGTCGACGGGGACGAACCCGTCGCCCTGGCGAGGAGCGAACCCCAGGGAGAGGCGGCCGTCCTCGGCGGCGCCGACGGTGAGTTCGACGCGGTTCCGGTAGCCGAGGGCGGGTCCGGCGTCGACGACGTCCTCCACGACCTCGCCCGTGACATGCCCGATCCGGGTGAGCGCCTCGGCGACGGCTCTCGTCTTCGCCGCGAGTTGCACGGCTGCTGAGACGTGCTGCCACTGACAGCCGCCGCACGTCCCGAAGTACGGGCAAGGTGGGACGACCCGCTCGGGCGAGGCCTGCACGATCTCGAGGACTTCTCCGATCACGTACCGGCCTCGGTCGGAGACGACCTTGGCCGTGACCACATCTCCGGGGCAAGCCCCGCTGAGGAAGACCGCACGACCATCGGCGGCGTGGGCGACCGCGTCACCGCCGTACGCGAGGCTCTCGACGGTAAGACGCATCGGATCGTCCATCGGGTCCTTCCGGTTGCCGACCGTGCCGGTCACGGTCCATCATACGGTATCGGGCGCGCCGCGCCCCGTGCGGGGGCCGCAGGCCCCGAACGAGGAGGTTGGGCGTCCCGTGGGGGAGAGCAGGATACTGATCGTCCACGACGACATGGGCCTCGTCGAGACTCTGAAGAACGCGATCGAGCAGGCCTTGCCGGGTTCGGAGGTCGCGTCCGCGATCTCCGCTCCACGCGCTCTCGGTCTGTGCATGAGCACCCCTCCGGACCTCGTGATAGTCGATGGGGACCTGACGGGGATGGACGGATACACGTTCACGAAGCAACTCCTGGAGGAAGAGGGCTGCTCCGGCGTCAAGGTCATCATCCTGGCCGAGAGCCCCACCGAGGCCTCGGCGCTCAAGGCGCGGCAGTCTGGAGCCGCGGCGCATCTCTCGCAGGCGGCGGACACGACGACGGTCGTCGAGAAGGTCGCGTCGCTCCTCTCGGTCGCCGCGGAGACCCCGCAAGCGCCCGTCGAGACTCCGCTTCCCGAGCCCGTCGGCGGCTACGGCGTGGCAGGGCCGCCCAGCGGAGTGCCGGTCGGGGCGGTCCAGGTGGGCAGCGCCGTGCCCGGAGGCGACGCCCCGGTCGTCGACGACCTCCTCCGCGAGATGGTCGACCGCGGCGGCTCGGACCTGCACATCGCGGTCGGTAGCGCTCCGGGCTTCCGCATCCGCGGCGAGCTCATACCGGTCGACGGGGCGAAGACGCTCACGCCGCGCGACACGCAGGACATGATCCTCAACCTGCTCTCCGAGGAGCAGCGACGTCGCTTCGAGACGGAGCTCGAGCTCGATTTCGCCTACAGCATCCCCGGACTCTCGCGATTCCGCGCCAACGTCTACCAGCAGAGGGACACCATGGCGGCCGTCTTCCGCGTGGTCCCCATCGCCGTCCCGACGCTCGAGGAGCTGGGGCTGCCGAAGGTCTGCAAGTTCCTCGCGGACAGGCCGCGAGGCCTGGTCCTCGTGACCGGTCCGACGGGCGCCGGCAAGTCGACGACGCTGGCGGCGATGATCGACCACATCAACGCGACGCGTCCGCTGCACATCGTCACCCTCGAGGACCCGATCGAGTTCATGCACAAGAACCAGAAGGCGTACGTCTCGCAACGCGAGATCGGCGAGGACACGCATTCGTTCGCGGGCGCGCTCAGGCGGGTGCTGCGACAGGACCCCGACGTCATCCTCGTCGGAGAGATGCGCGACCTCGAGACGATCTCCGCGGCCATCACGGCGGCGGAGACGGGCCACCTCGTGCTGGCGACCCTGCACACGACCGGCGGTCCCGCGACCGTCGACCGCATCATCGACGTCTTCCCTCCACACCAGCAGATGCAGGTGCGCATGCAGCTCGCCGGCACCTTGGAGGGCGTCCTGTCGCAGGTGCTGTTGCGCAGCACGGACGGTCGCTCCCGCGTTCTGGCGATGGAGATCATGCTCGGCGTGCCGGCGATCAGCAACCTCATCCGCGAGGGGAAGACGCACCAGATGCCGACGATCATCCAGGGCGGCGCCGCGCTGGGCATGCAGACGCTCGACCAGCACCTGAAGACCCTGCTGCAGGCGGGCAAAGTCACGTACGAGGAGGCCATAAGCAAGGCTCAGAACCCGCGGGAACTCGCGGCCATGGTCGGCCGGAAGATATAGGGTACATAGCCGGCGTGGACACCGTCATCGTCAGATGGAACGGCGGAAGGCGCTTCGTCGGCTGGGACGAGGCCGGCCACGGCGTCGTCATGGACTCGCCGAAGGAATACCACGGCGACGGTTCGGGCGCGCGTCCCCTCGAACTCGCCCTCTACGCCCTCGGCGGATGCACGGGCATCGACGTCATCTCGATCCTGGCCAAGCAGCGCCAGGACGTGCGCGACTTCGAGGTGCGTGTCACCGCCGGCCAGCGCGAGGAGCAGCCGCGCATCTATACCGAGGTAGCGGTCGAGTACGTCGTGACGGGACACGACGTCAATCCCGCGTTCCTCGAGCGCGCGGTCGCGCTCTCCGAGGAGAAGTACTGCTCGGTTCGGGGGATGTTCGGACCGCAGGTCCGGATCACGTCCTCCTGGCGCGTCGTCGAAGCCGAGTAGGGCAGGGGCAGCGGCGCGCGGTGTCCGATGCCGTCATCATGCCCGTCCATGACGAGGCGCCCACGGTGTGCGAGGTCCTCGATGCCGTGCGGGAGGAGTTCGCGGGGCTGGTCATCGTCGTCGACGACGGCTCCACAGATGGTAGCGCGGAGATCCTTGCGCACCGCCATGACATCGTCCTCGTGACGCACCCGGGCAACCTCGGCTACGGGCGCTCGCTCATCGACGGGTTCGCGCTCGCGCGCTCGGCGGGGGCCCGCCGCGTGCTGACGATGGACTGCGACGGACAGCACGAGCCCGCCCACATCGCGGCGTTCCTCGCGGCGATCGATTCGGGTGCGGACATCGTGTCGGGCAGCCGCTACCTGCCCGAGAGCGTCGCGATCGGGGAGACCCCCGGCCAGCGCCGCGAGGTCAACGAGCGGGTCGCGACCGAGGTGAACGCCGTCACGGGCTGGGGCATCACCGACGCGTTCTGCGGCTTCAAGGCGTACCGCGCCGGGATGCTGGACTGTCTCGACCTGTCCGAGCCAGGGTATGCCATGCCCATGGAGCTGTGGGCGAAGGCGTGGAGGTGCTCCGCTAGAGTGCGGGAACTGCCGGTGGAGCGGATCTACTCCGATGCGGACCGCTCGTTCGGTGAGGACCTGGACGATCCGGAGAGGCGATTCGCCTACTACTTGCGCGTTTGGCGCGATGCCCTTGGGAAGGACGAAGGATGATCGACGCGCTGTGCGTCGGGGCTCACCCCGACGACGTCGAGATAGGGATGGGCGGCACGGTAGCGGGCATGGTACGCCGCGGACTGGAGGTCGCGATCGTCGACCTCACGGACGGCGAGCCCACACCCGCGGGCTCTTCCGAGACGCGCGCGAAGGAGTCCGCCGCGGCGGCGGCCGTCCTCGGCGCACGCCGCCGCACCCTCGACCTCCCGAACCGCTCGCTCTTCGACGGAGTGGCGGAGCGCACGGCGCTGGCCGAGGTCATACGCGAGTTGAAGCCCCGGCTGCTCTTCCTGCCGTATCCCGAAGACGCGCATCCCGACCATGTCGCCGCCGCGGCGATAGGGGAGGCTGCCCGCTTCTGGGCGAAGTTCGTGAAGACGGAGATGTCCGGGGAGCCTCACTATCCGGAGAAGGTCTACCACTACTACGCCGTCCACCTGCGGCTGCTCAAGAAGCCGGCGTTCGTCGTGGATATCTCGCCCGACCTCGCGGCGAAGATGGATGCCCTGCGATGCTACGCGTCGCAGTTCTCCGCCAATCCCCGCAACGCCGAGGTGCTGCCGACGATGGAGATGATGGCCCGCTCGTGGGGCGCTCTCATCGGCACAGCCGCCGGTGAGCCGTTCTTCTGTCGCGAAGAGATCGGCGTAGCCCGCGTCGAGGACCTGGTCTAGGCACGCGCGATGGTCCACGCCAAGGGCACCACCCCGCAAGGTCACGGCGAGCTGCTCACCGTGCCGCCGTACGTCGAGTGGGCCGCGCTCGCCCGTGCGAACGCGCGTGTCGCGGCAGCGCTCGACGTGCGGATCGCGGGCGTTCCGGCGCGCGAGCTGCGCGCGGAAGCTCGCGAGACCGCGCTCGCGGCGGCCGCTGAGTTCTCGCGGTACCTAGGCGTCGAGGTGACGAGCGGCGCGGGGGCCGGCGCGCCGCTCGTGATGACCGGCCACCAGCCGCAGCTCTACCACCCCGGTGTCTGGGCGAAGGTCTTCCTGTTGCAGCGTCTCGCACAAGAGATCGGGGGCACGGGCATCGACCTTGTCGTCGACTCGGACGGTTTCGACGCGGTCGAGCTGACCGCTCCGTGTCTTCGCCCGGAGATCGAGCGATGCCGCCAGTACCTCGCGATCGGCGGCACGGATGCCTGCTACGCATGCTCTCCGGTGCCCTCGCTGGCGGACATCGAGACCTTCCGCGTGGCTGGGGAGCAGATGCTCTCGACCCTGCCCGCCCCGGCCCTGCCGAGGCATTTCGGCGCTTTCTGCGACGCGCTGGCATCGGCGAACACAGATGCGCGCAATCTCGCGGAACTCGTCACCTTCGCGCGCAGACGTTACGAAGCGAGCGCCGGGACGACGTACCTGGAGCTTCCCGTGACCGAGGAGGCCGTCACGGCACCGTTCCGGCGCTTCGCCGTGTCGCTGCTCGGGGAGGCCGAGCGGTTCGCACTGGCGTACAACGAAGCGCTCGCGGCGTACCGCGCGGCGAATCGCGTGCGCTCGGTCGTGCAGCCGTTCCCGGACCTGACGTTCGACGGCGATCTCGTGGAGACGCCTTTCTGGCTGGTGGGTGAGCGTGGGCGCACGGCCGTGTGGGCGCGTCAGGGCGACGTGACGGAACTGCTCGCCGGCGGCGAGGTCGTTTGCCGGCTGCCCGCCGACCCCGATGCGGCCGTCACCGCTCTCGAGGAGTCGGGTGTCCTGCTCGCGCCGAAGGCCGTCGTACTCACCGCATATCAGCGACTGCTCGTCGCGGATCTGTTCATCCACGGTGTAGGCGGAGGGCGCTACGACCGCGTGACCGACGACGTGGTCCGCCGCTTCTTCGGTGTGGACCTTCCGCCCTTCGTGGTGGCGTCGCTGACCGTCCAGCTCCCGCTGGGTGCGAGCGTGGTCGGCGACCGCGAGGTGGAGGAGGCCGAGAGGCGCGTGCAGACGGCGGAGCACAACCCCGACCGTCTGCTCGACGAGGTGGAGTTCGACGACGAGGCCGAGCGTGAGCGGGCCGAAGCGCTCGCTGAGGAGAAGGCGCGGCTCGTCGCCGCGATCGAACAGCCGGGAGCGGACCGCAAGGCGCTGGGCGCGGCGATCCGAGACGCGAACGCCGGGCTCGCGGACGTGCTCGCGCCGCTGGTGGCGGAGGCGCGCTCGCGCGCCGAGGACCTGCGCGCGCGCCGCGACGCGGCGGACATCCTCACCGACCGCACCTACCCGTTCTGCCTCTGGAGCCCACAGGAGATCCAGGACAAGGTGGGGTAACGCCGAGTCTAGCGTCTCACTCCAATCGCATCCAACTCCAACCTAGGCCTGCGCGCCGTCGCAAGATTCTCTATCGTCACCGTGTGGACCTCATTCGCGTTTCCCGCGATGCGCGGCCACGCCCACGCAGCCTGGCGGAATCTCGTGGACGGAGCATACGTGTCGAAGGTCGACCAAGCACCTCCGTCGACCCTGACCCGTGCCTTCCCTCGATCAGGCCCTTCCGTGACGAACAAGATCACCTGCCTGCCGTTGAATCGATAGACCGCCCTGGCTCCTGGTCTGGTCGTGGATCTCGCGGTGCCAAGGTAGAGCTGGGAAGACGTCGCGCTGGTCGACGCCCACATCCGAGCCGAGTAGGTCGCCACATCCTGGTCGAAAGGAACCACCGTCGCGACAGGCGGAGACCACGTACTCTGGTTGTCCGTCCAGTCCGTGGCTCTGACCCGGAAGTGGTACGTGTGGCCGACGGTGCCGGAGAAGATGCCGGACGTCTGAGTCGTGTCGTTCTTCCAGTCCGTCCACGCGCCCAGTGAGCCGTCCTTTCGCTGGACTTCGTAGGAGGCGATGCCCATCGTCGGCGTCGCGTCGCTTGCCGTCCAGCCGACCCTGAAGGTCCTGGTCTTGGACTGATCGGTCGAATATCGCGGCGCGGAAGCTCGAGCGAACGGTTTCGTCCGGTCCGGCCAGTATGGATTGAAGCTGCGTGCGGCCATGATGAACCAGGATGTGGCACCGACGTGCAGACGGTTGAGGTACACCAAGTCGAATCCCGTGGTCACTCCGTCGTGGCAAGCGGCCACGATGCCCCTGCCGTCCGAGTTCTCGGCCGAGACCTGTGCCCGGCGCAGCTCTCGCAGGTACGTGCCGGCCGCCTCGGTCTCACATGCCGCCCGATACGCCGTCACCATCTGCGCGGTCCCTTCGAACCAGATGCCGTCCAGGTCATCGTTGAAGTCGAAGCCGCTGAACCCAGGGCGAGCGTCGCTGTGATTCGGACAATCATGCACCGCGCAATCCGTTCGCGCATTCGCCTCGGCCCACGCAAGACCTTGTCGGTATTCCAGCTTCTCAGGGAAGGCAAGCACCGCCCACGCCTGGATGTCCACTGGGATGTTGGCGGTGTTCGTGGTCGTTCCGTCACCTAATGTGCCGGTCCAGAAGCGTCCCGAGTCAGAGTCCCACATCGCCTCGACCAGCCGCTTGGCATGGTTCGCCCGTTCGACCCAGGCGGTGTTTCCTGTTGCGGTGTGTAGCCGCCTGAAGGCCACGTAGAGATCGATGTTGTGCTCTGTGGACTTCCAGGTCTGTTTCTGGGGAGGATCGCTTGGCCAACCCCTGTAGCCCCCCATGTATCCGCCGATCGCAACCGAGTCGTCTCTCGTCTCGGTCTCGACCCACTCCCCCATCCTTCTTGCGGCTTCGAGATAGGCTGGGTCCCCTTTGTTCTCGTAGTAGTCGAGGAGCGCGATCATCGCCCAAGCGATGTTGCCCGTCGTGGAGCTCACCGCTTCCGGATCCTCGAGCCATCTCTTCCGAGTGTCGTCCCACCAACCAGGCAGTAGGGCATCGCCGTTCGACGTATCAGTGATGTCGCCGGAGCGATACGCGTTCCGCAACCTCCCATCGTCATAGTCTGGATCGTGATCCTGCGCGTAGATCAACGTATCGCCGATGATCTTGGCTCTGCGCCAATCGTCCGCGGTTCCGCGAGCCATGTATGACAGCATGGCCAGGGCGTTGTCATAGGTGAAAGCCACGTTGCCGAGTGGTTTGTCGGCGTCGGGATCGCGCAACTCGAAGCTCGTGAGCAGCCGGAGAGCGTTCGGTCTGGCTTTGTCGAACTGGATGTCGTCGAGATAGAAAGTGACGCCGTCGGGATTGCTGGCCTTGTCCGTCGCCCACGCGAACCCGCCGATCGTCGAGTTGAGATCCGAGGGCGAGAGTGACCGCTCGTATCGAATGTCGTCAAGGTAGAAGGTGGCTCCATTTGCGTTGCGCGATCTGTTCGTGGCCCAGCCGAAGCCGCCGATGACCCGAGACAAGTCCTTTCCGGTCAGGTCTATCGAGTACGTCGTCCAAGTGCTATCCAGCGAGACATAGCCCAGACTGGTCTTTGGACTCGAGTCGTAGTACGGCTTCGTCGGCGTGCCGGTCAACGGGTCTCGGCCGATGCCGAACGCGAAGAACTCCACCTGCTCTCCGCCGACCCGGCCGTGTGCCTTGAAGGTCAAGCGGGTGAAGCCTGCGAGGTCGAGACCTGCGGGGGAATCGCCCCATGCGTTGGCGGGACACTGCCAGTAGATGCCAGACCATCCTTGTGGGCCCGCCGCCGAGTAGTCGATCCGGATCGCCGTTCTCCCGGCGTACGGGTTGACGGTGTAGGTGTCGGTGAAAGTGATGTCGCCCAAGTCACCCATCGAGCCGCTCGGAGCGAAGCCGTTGGCCACGTGTTGATCGCGGTAGACATCGAAGTAGTCCTTGTCCAGCGGGATGGTGAACCGCTGCCACTCGTCGCTCAACCTCACGTAGCCGGTGCCGATGGGACCGAATGCATCCCGATCGGGCTTGGCGGGATCGTCGTTCGGGATCCTGTTGATCCCGCCGACCTTGAAGTCGACCCAACCGTCACCCGGATCTTCCTTCTTGCCCCAGAAGGTAAGCTGACTGGCTCCGCGAAGGTCCAATCCCCCAGTGAGATCGCCCCAGTTGTTCTCCGGATGTTGCCAGTAGATGCCGGCCCACCTGTTTCCCTGGGTCGCCTCGGCGGAATAGCGAATCCTGACCGAGGTGAGGCCGGAGTGAGGAACGGTTGCGGTGCTGTCGCTGGCGAACGTGACGTCAGCCCAGTCTCCCATCCACCCGGAGGGGATGTAGTGGTTGCCGCCGGAGTCCGCGTCCGTGTACACGTCGACGGTATGGTTGAACTTGTCCATCACGCTGTTGAGATACTCGTATCCGAGCGCGGTCGAAACCGTCGTTGATGTGTCGAGCGCCACAGCCGGTCTCGTCTCCGGTGGTCTCGAGATGGTTTGAGACGCAGCGCCCACCCCGACGGCGAATCCGACCATCGTCGTCGCCATAGAGAGGATTACCAGCGGATACCCGATCCTCTTGGCTGACATCGCGTTCGCCCCCCTCGCGGTCGATCATACGACCATCCAAGTGAAGAAACGAGCGCCACCACCTCTAGATGCACCTGGCTTTAGCAGTCCGTACGCGATGCCGCGCGATTCCTTGCGTGGCTTCCGCCCCCGCGCAATATCATACGCCCCTCTCACTGTCAGGCTCTGGACGGCCGGACGTCCTCCTTGCCCTCCTGCGCCCGCCCGCGCTACGATGCGGCCCTGCGGCCGTACCGGGCCGCCGTGACCCGCAGTCGAAAGGGAGTCTCACATGGGCAAGCCCGTCGTCGACAACTCGCTCTGCACCGCTTGCGGCATCTGCGTGGATGAGTGCCCCACGAGCGCGCTCGACCTCGATGACTTCGCCGTACTCGCCCGTCCGGACGATTGCTCCGAGTGCGGCACGTGCGCCGACGTCTGTCCGAACGAGGCCATCGAACTCAAGTAGGGTCTGCCCGCGATCAGCCGCGCGGGCCCTTCCCGTCGTCGATGTAGAGGCGCGGCTCCTTGCCTTGCAGCATCCCCACGAACCTCTTGTGGTGCGCGGCGTAGACGAGAAGCCCTATGGCTAGCGCGAAAGGCCAGTCGGGCGAGTGTAGTGCCAGCGCGGTCACGGGCAGCGCCGCAGCAGCGGCGACCTGACCGGCCAGCATGTACTTCGTCACCGCGATGACCAGCAGCGCGACGGTCAGCGCGACCACGAAGTAGCGCCAGTCGTAGATGAGCAGCGCCCCTCCGCCGGTCGCCAGCCCTTTGCCCGTACGCTCGAAGCGTCGCTTCAGCAACGCCATCCAGAGCGAGTAGTTGTGTCCGACGACCGCGCCCGCGAGCGCCACCGCTGGAGCCGCCACGATCGTTGCGGGCAGCAGGCGCGTCGCACCGACCGCGAGCATCCCCTTCGAGGCGTCCGCCACCATCGCGACGACGAACCAGCGCCAGGAGCCGGTCGAGCGGCGCACGTTCATCGCGCCGACGTTGCCGGTGCCGTGCGCGGCGATGTCCTCTCCGGTCACGCGGCGCACGATGACGTACGCCCACGGTACGGACCCGATCAGGTACGCGGCCGCGAAGACCGCCGCGCCCCACACGAACCGGCTCACGGCGCAGGGATCACGCACTCGATAGCGGAGGGCAGCATCGAGACCTCGTAGCGGCTCTCGAGCATCACCTCGCCGTCGATCTGCGCGGGGAGCGGGCCGTCGCCCGACTCGATGACTAGCGACGTGTGGCGCTCCATGTGGACCGGGCGCATGCGCGTGTGCTTCCCCATGATGACGAACGGTAGTCGCATGAGCGCCTGGGGCAGCGAGAGCGGGTCGATCACGCAGGTGTCGAAGAGCCCGTCGTCGGGGATGGACGCCGGCGTGATGAAGAAGCCGCCCCCGTACGTCGGTCCGTTCGTGACCGCGACGATCAGCAGGTCGGTCTCTTCGGCCGGCGCGCCGTCCCACGAGACGCGCACGTGGTGGGGGTAGAGCTCGTTGAAGAGCACGTGCATGAGTGCGGTGAGGTAGAGCCAGATGCCCGAGCGGCCGGTGGTCGACTTGTACTCGACCGCCTTCATCGTGACGCGCGCGTCGAGGCCCGCCGCGAACGAGTTGTTGAAGTACACGCCGTTGCACACGCCGACGTCGAAGCGGCGGCGGTTGTCGGCCATGAGCTGTATCGCGGCGGCGGCGAGGTCGACGGGCACGCCGTACGTACGTCGCGTGTCGTTGCCGGAGCCGGTCGGCAGCAGGCCGAGCGCCGGGCGGCTGCCTTCGGGGCGGCGCATGATCCCGTTGAGGACCTCGTGGACGGTGCCGTCGCCCCCGACGGCGACGAGGAGGTCGTAGCGGTCGTCGGCCTGCTCGGCGATGACGGCCGCGTGGCCCATGCGCTCGGTCAGCACCGTGTCGTGCGGCAGCGACTGCAGCATCCGCTCCACCGCGGGGACGAGCTTGCCCGTCTCGCCGTGCTTGGCGACCGGGTTCACGATGACGAGCGCCCGTCCGACTGCCACCTCTGCCTCCCCGATAGCGGTTCCAGGGCCGATTGTGGTAGCGTGACTTTCCACGCCCTCGTAGCTCAGTGGATAGAGCGTCTGCCTCCGGAGCAGAAGGCCACAGGTTCGAGTCCTGTCGGGGGCGCCATCACGGCATACGAAGGAGGAGGCCTTACGCCTCCTCCTTCTCCTTCTTGGTGGCCTCGATGATCTTCTTCGCCATGTCGAAGGGGACCTCGGCGTATTCGCCGACCTTGATGGTGTAGCTGCCGGTCCCGTGCGTGAGCGAACGCAGCTGGATGGCGTAGTGGACGACCTCGGCGTAGGGCACCGTCGCCTTGATGACCTGCCGCTTGCCCTTCGCCTCCATGCCCAGGATCTTGCCGCGCTTCGAGGACATGTCGCCCATGACGGCCCCGGCGTACTCCTCGGGCATCTGTATCTCGAGGTGTGCGATCGGCTCGAGAAGCACCATGTCGGCCTTCTCGGCGGCTGCGCGGAACCCGATGCGGGCGGCGGTCCGGAACGCCATCTCGGACGAGTCGACGCTGTGGTAGCTGCCGTCGTAGACGCAGACCTTCACGTCGACGACGGGGTAGCCGGCGAGCACGCCTTCGGTGAGCGTGTTCTGGACGCCCTTGTCGACGGCGGGGATGAACTGGCGCGGGATCTTGCCGCCGACGATCTGGTCGACGAACTCGTAGCCCGCGCCGGGATTGGGCTCGAGGCGCAGCCAGCAGTCGCCGAACTGTCCGCTGCCGCCGGTCTGCTTCTTGTGGCGGCCCTGCGCGGAGGCGATCTTACGGATGGTCTCGCGATAGGGGATCCGCAGCTCGATGAGCTCGGCCTCGACGTTCGCCTTCGTCTTCAGCCGGTTGAGAGCGGTGTCGATCTGGATGTCGCCGAGGCCGGAGAGCACCGTCTGGTGCGTCTCGGGGTCGCGGCGGATCGTCAGCGTCGGCTCCTCGTCGACGATGCGGTTCAGCGCCGTGCCGAGCTTGTCCTCGTCGGCTTTGTTCTTCGCGACCACCGCGACGGGATAGAGCGGCTCGGGCAGGGGCATCGGAGCGTAGCTGACGTCTCCCGAGTCGGAGAGGGTGTCGTCCGTGCGCGTGTCGGCGAGCTTCGGGAGGATGGCGATGTCGCCGGCGGCTGCGGCCTCCACGTCGACCGATTCCTTGCCTCTCATGGAGAAGACGTGCCCGATGCGCTCCTTCTTGCCGGTGCGCGGGTTGCCCGCTTGGGTATCCGGCTTCAGCGTGCCCGTGACCACCTTCACGAAGTTGAGGTGGCCAAGGTACGGGTCGGAGACGGTCTTGAAGACGAACGCGGACATGGTGCCGGACGACGAGACGGGCACGTCCTTGCCGTCGGTCGTCGTCCACGGTGCGCGCTCGGTCGGGGCGGGGAAGAAGCCCACGATCTCGTCGAGCAGGTCCTCCACGCCTTGCAGGGTGGTGGCGGAACCCACGAAGACCGGCACGAAGATGTGCTGCGCGATCGCCTTGTCCAGAAGTGTCTCGAGCTCCTCCTGGGTCAGCCGCTCGCCCTCGAGGTACTTCTCCATGAGGTCGTCGTCGGCTTCGGCCACGAGTTCGCAGAGCTTCTCGCGAGCCGCTTCCGCCGCGTCGGTCATGTCGGCCGGGATGTCGAATACCTCTTCTTTGTCGCCTTCGTGGTGGTAGGCCTTCATTCGGATGATGTCGACCACGCCGCGGAAGTCCTGTTCGCACCCGATGGGAAGCTGGACGGCGCCGATCCGGTGTCCGAAGGCCTCGGTGAGAGAGGTCATGGCGGCGTCGAAGTCGGCGTGCTCCTTGTCCATCCGGTTGATGAACACAGCGCGGGGGGTGCCGGTCTCCTCGGCGGCCTCCCACAGCTTCTCCGTCTGGACCTGCGGGCCGGAGACGGCGTCGACGACGAACAGTGCGGCTTCGGACGCGACGATCCCGGCGATGGCGTCGCCGATGAAGTCCGAATACCCCGGGGTGTCGATCACGTTGATCTTGCAGCCCTTGTGCACGATCGGAGCGAGCGAGAGGTTGATCGTGAACCGTCGGCGCTTCTCCTCCTCGTCGTAGTCGAGGTTCGAGTTGCCGTCGTCGACCCTGCCGAGCCGCTTCGTCTCGCCGGCGACGAAGAGCATCGCCTCCGCGAGCGAGGTCTTGCCGGCTCCGCCATGGCCCACGAGCGCGACGTTGCGGATCTTGTCGGTGGTGGGTGCCGCCACTGCGTCTCCTCCTTCACGCGCCACGCGCGTTCTCCGTATCGAGCGGCCGTCGCCGTTGGGCGTGGCGGCCGGGCAACAGCGTAGCAGGACGACCGCGCGAGCGCATGCCCCGGCACCCGCGCGGGAAGGACGGCTTACAAGCCGAGCGCGGCCTTGCTAGAATGATGCGGGTTCCGGCGGCCGGTGAAGCCGGACGCAGACCGCGAGAGGGGTTCCATACATGTCGAGATCCGCTGCGCGAGCGATCGCCGCCGTCCTTCTCGTGGGGGCCGTCTTCGCGCTGCAGGGTTGCGCCAAGCAGGCGTCGAGCGCGGAAGAGGCGGCGGCGCAGCAGGCGGCCGATGCGCAGTCGACAGCGGGGGGAGAGCCGATGCACGTCTCTACGACGAAGGTGGGCAAGGCTCCGATCGTCGTGATCAAGACTTCGAAGGGCGACATCACCGCCGAACTCTATCCCGCGGATGCCCCCAACTCGGTCGCGAGCTTCGTCGAGCTCGCGGATTCTGGCTTCTACGACGGCATCAAGTTCCATCGCGTCGAAGCCGGATTCGTCATCCAGGTCGGGGATCCGCAGACGAAGGTCCTCTCCGCTCAGGAGATCATCGACATCGTGACCCGCCAGAAGGCGAACCAGGTCGCGCCGGAGGACCCGACGCTGGGTACCGGCAACCCGGGCTGGCGCATGAAGGCCGAGTTCAACCCCCGCAAGCACGTCGACGGGACGCTCGCCATGGCGCGAGCGACCGACCCGGACTCCGCGGGCTCGCAGTTCTACATCTGCCTCGGACCACAACCGAGCCTGGACAACCAGTACACGGTGTTCGGCCAGGTGATCAAGGGTCTCGACGTAGTCCACAACATCGCGGTCGGTGACGTGATCACGTCGATCACCGTGCAGGACCAGTAGGCGAGGGCGTGGACCAGGTCCGCTTCCAGGAGGCCGAGCGCGCCTACGCCGATGGCGACTGGCGCGCCGCCGCGAAGGCCTTCCTCGCATCCGCTACCGGCGGTGTGGAGGGGAACGGGCCGGCTTACCATCTGGCCGGTAACTCCCTCGTGCGGCTGCGCCGTCACAACGACGCCATCACCGTCTACCGTCACGCTCTCGAGGATCCCAGATACGCGAAGCGACCCTCCGTGTGGTTGAACCTGGGAGCGGCGTATTCGGCCGCCGGCAGCTATCCCGAGGCGGTCGACACGTACGCCTCGGCGATCGGGGAGCCGGGCCAGACGGCGGCATACAAGGCGCACCAGGGCATGGCCGGCGCGCTCTACGAGATGGGACGCGTCGCGGACGCCGCGAGGGAGTACCGCGCGGCCGCCGTCGACGAAGGGAACCCGGATCCGGGCAAGGCGCTGAACAACCTCGGTCTGTGCCTGATGGCGTTGGGCCGTCCCGAGGATGCCGTCGAGGCGTACCGCACCGCGTCCGGGATGGCGGAGTACGCCGGCAAGGGCAGGTCGTTGGCGAACCTCGGTCTGGCCTACACGACGCTCGGCCGTCATGAGGAGGCCGTGAAGTCGTTCAAGAAGGCCTCGGAGCTGCATAGTCATCGTCTCTCGGTGCCGGCGCTCGCGGCGTACGAGGCGAGCGCGGCCGCGATATCGGCGCCGTCTCCGCAGACCGTGGACGGTTGGACGACGGGGGAGCTTCCCACAGCGCCTGAGTCCGCTCCGGTGGCTGGGTCCGTCCAGGCGTCGGGAGTCCCCATCGCGGGTGCTGCGGCGGACTCGAGGTTCTTCACGGCGACCGAGGACGAGATGCGCGAGCGCGACCGCACGGCGCGACGCGAGGAGCGCGAGGAGTACCGCGCGGAGCGCAATCCGTGGGTGGTGGCCGCCGTCTGGATCGTGGGCGTCCTCCTGGTCGTCGGCGCCGTGCTCGGCGCGTGGGCGCTCGGCCTGGGCTGGCCGACGCAGAACGCCACGGTGAAGGGCCTGCTCGACGCCCATCAGAACGGCAAGGAGGTCGCGCGCTATTGGGTCGCCGTCCCCGACGTCGATGTGAGCAAGGAGATGGCGAACCTGCCTCCGACTTACCGTTCGTTCACCGTCGACTCGATCGAGCGTTCCGCGCTGTCCTCGAAGGCCTCCGTCACGGTCACGCTGGAGAAGGGCGCTCCGCTGCACTATGAGGTCACGCTGGGCCGCGAAGGCGTCGGCTGGAAGGTGACAGGGATCTCGAACGACTGGCGCTCCACGGGCGGCGGGTCCTGACCCGCGGGAAGGTGAGGTATGGAGAAGACCTACGTGATGATCAAGCCGGACGCCGTCGCGCGCGGGCTCGTCGGTCGGATCGTCGACCGCTTCGAGTCGGCCGGGCTGACCATCGAGCGGATGGAGCTCGCCGCGCTCACGCGGGAACAGGCGGAGGCCAACTACGCCGAGCACGCGGGTAAGCCCTTCTACGAGGGGCTCGTCTCGTATGTGACCTCGGGCCCTGTCGTCAAGATGGTCGTGGTGGGTCCCGGAGCGGTCGCTGTCTGCCGCAAGCTCATGGGCGCCACGGACCCGGCGCAGGCCGCTCCGGGTACCATCCGGGGGGACTACGGGCTCGAGCTGGACGCGAACGTCGTCCACGGCTCCGATTCGCTCGCGAGCGCCGAGAGGGAGATAGCGATCTTCTTCGCGTGACGCACGCTCCATCGCGGCGATATCTCGCCGCCGTCCGCACTCTGCCGGGAGTAAGGGGACGCCGTGTTCTTTCGCATCATGGATAAGGGCCGCCTGCCCGATCTCGTGAGCGGTCTGGCTCGCGAGTTCGAGGTCATCGGGCCCATCGCCAAGGGGGACAAGTTCGTCTTCGCCCCCGTGCACGAGGCCTCTGAGTTGCGGCTCGACTACGATACGACGCTCTTGCCGCCCAAGCGGTGGTTCTTCCCGCCCGAGGAGGCGCTCATGCGCTTCCGCGTCGCGGACAACGAGGTCGTCGACGACGCGGTGTGGGCCAATCCGCGCGTCCTGTTCGGGCTGCACCCGTGCGACATCAACGGGCTGCTGCTCATGGACAACGTCTTCAACGGGAAGTACATCGACCCGTACTACAAGGCCCGCAGGGACGCCACGCTGCTCGTCGGCGTGAGCTGCACGCCTTCGGACACGTGCTTCTGCAACGCGTGGAGCACGGACGAGGTCCATTGGGGGTTCGACATCTTCCTCTCCGACCTCGGGGACCGCTACTTCGCTTCGGTGCGCACGGTCAAAGGCGCCGAGCTCCTCGACCGCCACGTCGAGACGCGAGACATCACCGACGAGGACACCGCCGAGTTCCAGCGAGCGGTCAAGAGGTTCAAGAAGTCCTTCATGCACGACCTCGACACCTCGCAGCTGCCGCTCCTGCTCGACGCGAAGTTCGACAGCCCCATCTGGGACGAGCTGGGCAAGCGCTGCCTGAGTTGCGGCGCGTGTTCGATGGTCTGCCCGACCTGCTACTGCTTCGACGTGCGGGACGATCTCGACGCCGATCAGCAGATGGGCACGCGCGTGAGGAAGTGGGACTCCTGCCAGTTCAGGCAGTTCGCCGAGGTCGCTCACGGCGAGAACTTCCGTGAGAGTCGCGCGAGCCGCGTGAAGTACCGCTACTACCACAAGCAGTGGGGCTACCTCAGCAAGTTCGAGAGGGTGCTGTGCGTCGGCTGCGGGCGTTGCGCCCGCGCGTGCCTGGCCGGCATCAGCCCGATGGAGGTCGTCAGCGCGCTGGAGAGCGGAGGTGAGGTGGTATGAGAGACGGGCAGCACGCCGATCTCGGCAGCGTCACGCGAGACATCACGGCGAACCCGTACCGGCCCTGGCCGGCGAGGATCACCTCGATCCTCGACCTCACGGAGAAGGAGAAACTCTTCGAGCTCCGTCTCATCGACGAGGACGTGCGGGAGGCGTTCCAGTTCCACTCGGGTCAGTTCGTCGAGCTCTCCATCTTCGGGGTGGGAGAGGCGCCGATCTCCATCTCGTCCGCACCGAGCAAGGCCGGCTTCATCGAGCTGTGCATCCGCGAGGCCGGGGACGTGACGGGCGCGATGCACCGCAAGCAGTGCGGCGACGTGGTCGGCATCCGCGGGCCGTTCGGGCGCGGGTTCCCCTTCCAGCAGATGAAGGGCTCCGACGTCCTGCTCGTCGCGGGCGGGCTCGGTATCGCGCCGCTCAAGTCGCTCATCAACCACATCCACGACGAACGTCACGAGTTCGGCCGGGTGACGATCCTCTACGGCGCGCGCACGCCAGCCGAGGTGCTCTTCCGCTACCAGTTCGACATGTGGAAGCACCGGGACGACTTCGACCTCATCCTCACGGTCGACGTATCGGACGAGGAATGGGAGGGCGAGGTCGGTCTCGTCACCAAGCTCTTCGACAGGATCGAGATCGATCCGCTCAACACGTACGGCGCGATCTGCGGGCCTCCGGTCATGTACAAGTACGTCATCGCCGAGATGCGCAAGAAGCAGATGGACGTCGACAAGATCTACGTGAGCTTCGAGCGCCGCATGAAATGCGGCATCGGCAAGTGCGGCCACTGCGGGGTAGGTCACCAGTACGCGTGCGTCGACGGGCCGGTCTTCAACTACTGGGAAGCCATGAACCTGCAGGAGGCGATCTGACCATGCGACCGAAGCTCGCGGTCTTCTCACTAGCCAGCGATTTCGGCTGCCAGGTCCAGATGACGAACATGGAGGACGTGCTCCTCGACGTCCTGGGATTGTTCGAGATCGCGTACTGGCAACTACTCTCGTCGGGTCACGTCCCCGACGAGTACGACGTCGCCGTCGTCGAGGGCGCGGTCACGTCCGACGAGCACGTGGAGCTGCTCCGCGACATCCGCCGGAAGGCGAAGATAGTCGTCGCCATCGGGGCGTGCGCGATCACCGGAGGTATCCCCGCGATGGTGACGGGAGGCCGCACGCCGGTCTCCGTCACGAGCGTCATCGACGTCGACTACGTCGTTCCCGGATGTCCGATCGACCCCCCGGAGTTCGTGCGCGTCGTCTCGCGTGCTCTGCAGGGCCTCTCCGACGCGACGCCCGCCGAGCCGCTCTGTTCGACGTGCAAGACGAAGGAGAACGTCTGCTTCTGGGAGAGCGGCGAGGTCTGCCTCGGAGTGCTCACGCGCAACGGGTGCGGCGCGCGCTGCGTCACGCTCGGGAGGGCCTGCAGCGGGTGCCGTGGGCTCGCCCCGGAGGCGAACCTCGACTCCGCCCGGGAGGTCTTCACCAAGCACGGAGCGGATCTCGCCGCGGTGGTGTCGCGGCTCGAACTGTACAACGCCGTCGAGGAGGTGACGTTCTAGGATGCCGAGCATATCTGTCGAGCACGTCGCCAGGATCGAAGGCCATGGGACCATCTCGGTCGACGTCGAGGGCGGGGCGGTCGCGTCGGTCCGCCTCGACGTCATCGAGCCCGCGCGGTACTTCGAATCGATGGTCGTCGGACGCAGGTTCGACGACATCCCGCTCATCACGTCGCGCATCTGCGGTATCTGCTCGCCGAACCATGCGCTGACGGCCATCAAGGCCCTCGAGGCCGCGCTGGGCGTCGAGGTGTCGCCGCGCACGCGTCTTCTGCGGAAGCTGCTCGTGTACGGCTCCTACCTGCAGAACCACGCGACGCACCTCTACGTCTTCGCCGCGCCCGACTTCGTCGGCCAGGCGAGCGTCCTCCCGCTGGCCGCATCGCATCCCGAGGTGGTGCGTCGCGCGCTGCGCATCAAGAAGCTCGGCAACGACCTCACGACGCTCGTCGGCGGCCGGCCGGTGCATCCCGTGACCGCGGTCGTGGGCGGGTTCACCTCCGAGCCGGACCAGCGCGATCTCGAGAAGATGCGCGACTCTCTGCTCGCCATCGCGGACGAGGCCCTCGAGACGGTCTCGCTGTTCGCCTCGTTCGAGGTGCCGGACTTCGCGACCTCCGGAGACATGCTCGCGCTCGTCGCCGACGACGACTATGCCATCTACGAGGGCGATATCGCGTCGCTCGACGGCGGATGGCGGCGCCCGGTCGCGGACTACCGCTCCATGGTGCACGAGGAGGTCGTCGCGCACGGCAACGCGAAGCACAGCACCGTGGACGGCCGGACCTTCATGGTCGGCGCCCTGCCTCGCATCGACCTCTCCTCGGGCCGGTTCGGCGCGCGGGCACGTCGCGCGCTCGAAGCCGCGGGGCTCGAGGTCCCCTCGCGCAACCCCTTCGCCAACAACGTGTGCCAGGCCGTCGAGCTCGTCGACGCGGCCGAGCGCTGCGCCGGCTACGTGGAGCGGATCCTCGAGTCGGACGGATCCTCGCTCCCCGTGCCGTTCGTCGTGCGAGCCGGATCGGGCGTCGGAGCGACGGAGGCGCCGCGTGGGACTCTCTACCACGGCTACAGCGTGGACGACGACGGCATCGTCACCGCGGGGGACGTCATCACCCCGACCGCCCAGAACCTCGCGAATCTCGAGTCGGACATGCGCTCCTTCGCCCCGACGGTCGTCGACCGGCCGCGCGAGGAGTTCACGCTGTTGATCGAGCAGCTCGTGCGTGCGTACGACCCCTGCCTCTCCTGCGCCGTGCACTGAGAGCGGGGGCATCGTCTTTACGCGGAAGGGCGGGCCGCACACCCGCCCTTCCGGATATTCCCGAATATATTTTGCAGGAGTCCGGCCGACCGGCTAGAATCCAATCCTCATATCGCGTCGGGCTCGCAAGGGGGTCTGTGTGGCAAGGAGCGCGTTCGCAGGTGGCGTCCATCCTCCGGCAGGGAAGACGGCGACCTCGGGGAAGCCGATAGAGCGCCCCCCGCTGCCGTCGAAGCTGTTCGTGCCGATGTCGCAGCACCTTGGCGCCCCGTGCGAGCCGACCGTCGCCGTCGGAGACCGCGTGGTCCGCGGCCAGCTCATCGGCAGCGTCGACGCGATGGTCAGCGCCCCCGTTCACGCGCCCGCCTCGGGCGTGGTCGACGCGATCGCGCCCGTCCTCCTCACGTCCGGAGTGCGCGCCCCCGCCGTCGTCATCGCGACCGATCCCGATCAGGACCTAGAGGCCTTCGAGCCGATCGCGCATGCCCATGACGTTCGCGCCGCGGTGCGTGCGGCCGGGATCGTCGGCCTCGGAGGCGCGGCGTTCCCGTCGGTCGTGAAGCTCACCCCGCCTAAGGACATGCGGCTCGATCTGCTCATCGTGAACGGCTGCGAGTGCGAGCCGCGCTTGACGTGCGACCATCGGCTCATGCTCGAGCACGCGGAGCAGGTCGTCTCCGGCTCCAAGGTCGTTGCCTCCGCCGTCGGGGCGGAGCGCATCGTCATCGCCGTCGAGGACGACAAGCCCGACGCTGTGGAGGCCTTGCGCGCGGCCGCCGACGGTGGCGTCGAGGTCGTCGCTCTGCCCGTGCGCTACCCGCAGGGCGGAGAGAAGCAGCTCATCCTCGCGATAACCGGTCGCGAGGTCGGACACGGCCAACTCCCGGCTTCCGTCGGCGCCCTCGTGCACAACGTCGCGACCATCGTCGCCATGCTCGAGGCCATCGAGAACGGGCGGCCGCTGATCGAGCGCGTCGTGACCGTCACCGGCGCCGTGAAGCGGCCGGGCAACTACCTGACGCTGCTCGGCACACTCGTGAGCGATCTCATCGAGGCGGCTGGCGGACTCGACGGCCCGGTGGGCAGGGTGGTCGCCGGCGGGCCGATGACCGGCGCCGCGCTGGGCTCTCTCGACGTCCCGATCGTCAAGGGGACGTCCGGCGTCCTGGCGCTGCGTCCCGACGAGGCCGCGCCGTGCGTCGACGGCGACCAGCCGTGCATCCGCTGCCGCCGGTGCGCCGACGCGTGCCCGATGGGGCTGTCGCCTTTCGCTCTCGGTACCTACGCGGACAGGCGCATGTGGGACAAGACGTCGGCTCTGCACACGCTCGACTGCATCGAATGCGGCTGCTGCAGCTACGTCTGCCCGACGCAGCGTCCGCTCGTACAGCTCATCCGCCTGGCGAAGGCCATGGCGCTGCTGCAGGGGGCGGCGCTGTGAGCGAGCAAGAGACGGTCCGCCTCCCGCAGGTCGCGCCTTCGCCTCACATCGCGGCGCCGGCGTCCGCGTCCGGGATCATGCTCGCCGTGGTCGCCGCTCTCGTCCCGACCGCGGTATGGGCCGTCTACAACATGGGCGCTCCGGCCGCGATCACGTTCGCGAGCGCGATCGTCGGGTGCATGGGGACCGAGGCGCTCTGGTGCGCGGTGGCGAAGCGCAAGCAGACGCTGCGAGACGGGAGCGCGCTGCTCACGGGCATCCTCCTCGCGATGTGTATGCCGCCGATGACGCCCTGGTGGATCACGTTCGCCGCGGGCGTCGTCGCGATCGGTCTCGGCAAGATGATCTTCGGCGGGCTCGGCTGCAACCTCTTCAATCCAGCGCTCGTCGGCCGAGCGTTCGCCGTCATCTCGTGGGCCGGAGTCATCTCCGAGAGCCCGGGCCGCGGATGGTTCCGCACGCTCGATCTGCCGGGCAAGGCCGGTCTCGACGCTGTGACCGGAGCGACGAGGCTCGCGCTCGCCGCCGCCGACCGCGCCGCGCACGGCGGATACGGCTACGACCTCTCGGCGCAGTACGCGCCGCTGCTCTGGCGCAACCTCGAAGGCTCGCTCGGCGAGGTCTCCGGCGCGCTCCTCCTGCTCGGTGGCCTCGTGCTGGTCGCCGCACGTATCGTCGATTGGCGCATCCCCGCCGGGTACATAGGCTCCGTCGCTCTGTTCTCGTGGCTGACCGGCTCGAACCCTGGGTTCGACGTGCTCGCCGGCGGAGTGCTCCTCGGAGCGTTCTTCATGGCGACCGACTACGTGAGCAGCCCGATCACGCGCAACGGCCGGCTCGTGTACGCCGTGGGGTGCGGGACGCTCGCTTCCTGCGGAAGGTTCTTCGGCACGTCGATGCCCGACACGACGACCTTCGCGATCCTGTTCATGAACGGGCTCGCGCCGCTGATCGACCGCGCATTCACTCCGCGTACGTACGGGTGGCCGCGCCGTGGATAAGACAGCGATCAAGCTCGTGGTCTCCACCACCGTCGTCTGCATCGTCGCGGCCGCAGGGCTCGGCATGACGTACGGCGTCACGAAGGACCGCATCGCGAAGATGGACCGCGAGGCCGAGGTCGCCGCGCTGCGCGCGGTGCTGCCCGACGCGAAGCGTTTCTCGAAGGTCGCCGCCGCCGAGGATCTCGCCGCCGCCAAGAAGGCTGCGGGCGAGGTCACGTTCGTCTCCGCATATAGCGCCAGTTCCTCGGGCGGGGACCCGGCGGGGTGGGGCGTCAGGGTCGCCTCCCGCGGATACGGCGGTCCTATGCAGCTGGTTATCGGATTGGATAGAGACGGGAAAGTGACGGGTGTCAGCATAGTCGCCATGAACGAGACGCCCGGTCTCGGCACCAAGGTCCTGACGGAGAAGTGGTTCATGCGACAGTTCACGAAGCTCCCCGCGGGAGCCAGCGACGCCGACCTCCGGAAGCTCGACGCGATCAGCGGGGCCACGAAGTCGTCGCGGGGCGTCAGGCATGGTGTCGAAGCGGCGGTACGTGTCTGGCGGGCGGCGTTCGGCGGGGGAGGCGGGAACTGATGGGCGCTTGGCGTAAGACCTTCATGGACGGTATCTCGCTCGAGAACCCGCTGACGGTGCTCATGATCGGTCTCTGCGCGACTCTCGCCGTCACGTCGAAGCTCGAGGGTTCGTTCTTCATGAGCATCGCCGTGATCTTCGTCCTCGTGATGAGCAACGTGCTGGTCTCCGCGATACGGAAGTTCACCCCCAACGAGGTGCGCATACCGATCTTCATCGTCGTGATCGCGTCGTTCGTGACGATCGTCGACCTCTCGATGAAGGCGTTCGTGCCGGGCGTCTACGCGCTGCTCGGCATCTGGATCCCCCTCATCGTCGTCAACTGCATCATCCTCGGACGTGCCGAGGCGTTCGCCTACCACAACACGGTCTGGCTCTCGATCGCTGACGGGCTCGGCATGGGCATCGGGTACTCGGTAATCATGGTGATGCTCTCCGTGGTGCGTGAGCTCTTCGGGACGGGCCGGATCGTCTTCCTCGGGGCCCAACTGCTGGCGTTGCCGGCATGGTTCAAGCCTCCCGGGATCCTGCTATCGTTCCCAGGCGCGTTCATCCTGTTCGGGTTCGTCATCGCGGGGTCGATAGCCTTGAACCGCAAGCTCAGGGCGCGCGCCAAGGCCAGCGGCCGCGAGATACCGCCTCCGCCGGAACCGGGGTGCTGCTGATGGGTACTCTGAGCCATATGGCACTGCTCTTCGTCGGAGCGGCGCTCATAAACAACATCCTGCTGACACGGTTCATCGCCCTGTGCTCGTTCTTCGGCATCAGCAACGACATGGACACGTCGGTCGGGATGAGCCTCGCCGTGATCTTCGTCATGGTCATGGCGTCGACGGCGACGTGGCTCCTGTGGAACGTGGTGCTGGCGCCACTCGGCGTCGGTGAGTTCCTCTACATACCCGCGTTCATCCTGATCATCGCGGCACTCGTCCAGTTCGTGGAGATGTACCTGCGAAAGGCGAGCCCGGCGCTCTACCGCGCCATGGGCATCTACCTGCCGCTGATCACCACCAACTGCGCGGTCCTCGCCGCGGCCACGGAGGTGGCGAAGCCAGGCTTCTTCAAGATGAACATGGCGTACAGCTACGGGTTCTTCGAAGGCCTCGTGTACACGATCGGGGTCGCCGCTGGGTACGGTTTCGCTCTCGTGAGCTTCACCGCTCTCAGGGAGCGTCTCGAGACCGCGCCCGTCCCGGCCGCGCTCCGCGGGATACCGATGGCGTTCATCACCGCGGGACTGTTGTCCCTCGGGTACGTGGGACTAGGCGGGTTGTTCGGGCTGTGAGCGGACGGACGCGGACGGAGAGACGCTGAAGTGGATCCGATGCTCGTCTTGAAGGCGGTACTCGTGCTCGCGGCGCTCGGCGCGTTCTCCGCGGCGCTGCTGGCCACCGCCGCGAGGCGTTTCCATGTCGACGTCGACCCGAAGGTCGAGCTGGTCTTCGAGGCGCTGCCGGGCTCGAACTGTGGGGCGTGCGGCAATCCGTCGTGCTTCGCCGTCGCCGAGCGCGTCTCGGCCGGCTCGCTGAAGGTCGACACGTGCGTCGCCGGCGGCCAGTCCGTCGCCGACGCCCTCGCGAAGGTCCTCGGCGTCACCGGGGTCGAGGTCGAGGCGTCGGTGAGCGTGCTCCACTGCGGCGGAGGCACCCGGTCGGCGCGTTCGTACCGCTACAGCGGGCTCCACTCGTGCAACGCGGTCGCGCGTCTCGCAGGCGGCCCTCTGCGCTGTCCCGCCGGATGCATCGGGTTCGGCGACTGCGCTCGCGCGTGCCCCTTCGATGCGATCATCATGGGCGACGACGGTCTTCCCATCGTCGACCTCGAGGCTTGTACCGGATGTGGCATCTGCGTGCGGGAATGCCCGCGTGCGGGGTCCCATCACCTTCTCGAACTCCTGCCTGTCGCCACCAGGGTCGTCGTCCGCTGCTCCACGCGCGAGCGCGTGAAGGAACGCCGCGAGAGCTGCCCGGTCTGCTGCATCGCGTGTAAGAAGTGCGAGAAGGTCTGTGATGTCGACGCGATCGTCGTCGTCGACGGTCTCGCCGTCATCGACCAGGCACTCTGTACGGCTTGCGGAGCTTGCATCGAGGAGTGCCCGCAGAACTGCATCGGACGTATCGACCAGGGGGCCTGTGCCGCGGAGGTCAGCGCTTGACCAAGTGGGATCGTGTCCTCGTGATCGCGATCGTGGTCTTGGCGATCACAGCCCTTCCGGTCGCGACCGCGCTGGCCGGTGGAGGCGCGAACCGCGTCGTGATCACCGGGCCTCACGGTCGCACCGTCCTTCCGATCGGTGTCCCGCGCCGCGTGACCGTCGAAGGGGCGCTCGGGCCGGTCGAGGTCGTCATATCCGACGGAGCGGCCCGCGTCACCGAGTCGTCGTGTCCCGACAAGCTGTGCGTGCGCTCGGGTCCGATCGCCGCTGCGGGTCATGCTGTCGTCTGTGCTCCCAACGGCGTCACCGTCGTCGTAGGTGGTGATGAGCGTGGCGTCTTCGACGCCGTCGTTCGCTAGCCACGTCGTGGTCGCCGCCCCGCGCAGTACTGGAGCGCTCGCGCGCGCCGCATGCCTGCTCGCGATGGGTTCGGTGCTCGGTCTCGTCGAGAGCTGGCTCGTCCCCGCGCTCCCGCTCCCAGGCGTGCGACTCGGGCTCGCGAACCTCGCGGTGGTCCTCGCCATGGTGCTCGTCGGGGACGGTCGGGCCCTGGCCGTCTCGATCGGGCGGGTGATCATCGTGGGCGCCGCGACGGGCTCTCTCGGCGGCCCGGGGAGCGCTCTCGCCGCGGGCGGCGCCCTGGCCGCCTGGACCGTGATGGTCGCGCTCCGTCGTCTCGGCGGGGAGCGCTTCTCCGTGGTCGGCTGGTCGGCGGCCGGTTCCGCCGCCCACGTGCTGGCGCAGATCGGCGTCGCGTGCGCGCTGGCCGGATCGTTCGCGCCGCTGTTCGTCGCACCCGTGTCCGTGCTGGCCGGGCTCGTCTTCGGCGTCATCATCGGCTATCTCGCCCTGCTTCTCCTCTCCCGCATCCCCCTCGCCGCGTACGCGTCTCGGTGAGAGGAGGGGCCATGGCGCCCCGGCTCGGAGGGTTGGCCCGCTCGCCGCGGGAACTGCTGCTGTGCGGAAGGGCCGACGCGCTCTCGGACGCCGGATTGCTCTCCGTGCTCGTAGGTGAGGACGGCGACGAAGCGGGACGGGCGATACTCGAGGCACACCCGCTGCCCGACGGACTGTGGCGGGCGTGCGCCGAGGACCTGCAGCGATGCGCCAGGGTCGGGCCCGCTCGCGCCGCTAGAGTGATAGCCGGCATCGAGCTCGGCAGACGCGTGTCGGCGTGGCCGAAGTCCGTGAGGCCCCTCGTGTCCTCTCCCGAGGACGTCGTGAGGTTGTGCGGCCCTCAGCTGCGCGGACTCGATCGCGAGCACTTCTGGGCGCTGGCCCTGAACACGAAGAACCAGCTGTTGCGGGCGTTCGAGGTCTCCGTCGGGAGTCTGAACGCGTCGATCGTCCATCCGCGGGAACTCTACAAGGAGGCCGTCCGTGTCTCGGCCGCCTCGCTGGTCGTGGTGCACAACCACCCGAGCGGCGACCCGACGCCGAGCGGTGCGGACATACAACTCACGAGGCGGCTCGTGAAGGCCGGCGACGTGCTCGGGATCGAGTTGCTCGATCACGTCGTCGTCGGCGACGGCGAGACGCACGCGTCCTTGCGCGAACTGGGCGTGATGTAGGGGCTGCGACGTGCTGTGCTAGACTTTACGGGTCCGGACGGCCCAGTCCCGGAGGGGGCCTGCGTGTCGCTCATCGACATGTTCTTCAACTCGTGGGGCGGCGACATGGCCGTCGACCTCGGCACCGCGAACACGCTGGTCAGCGTTCGCGGTAGAGGCATCGTCCTGATCGAGCCGTCCGTCGTGGCGGTCGAGAAGGACACCAAGCGCGTGCTCGCCGTCGGCATCGAGGCGAAGCGCATGCTCGGTCGCACGCCAGGCTCGATCGTCGCCATCCGTCCGCTCAAGGACGGCGTCATCGCCGACTTCGAGGTCACCGAGGCGATGCTGCGCTACTTCATCAACCGCACCCGCGTGAAGCGCTTCCCGTGGCAGCCGAAGCCCCGGGTCGTCGTCTGCGTCCCCTCGGGCGTCACCGAGGTCGAGAAGCGCGCCGTCTTCGAGGCGACGATGCAGGCCGGCGCGCGGCACGCGTACCTGATCGAGGAGCCGATGGCCGCGGCGATCGGCGCGGGGCTGCCCATCCAGGAGCCGACCGGCAACATGGTCGTCGACATCGGCGGCGGCACGACCGAGGTCGCGATCATCTCGCTCGGCGGCATCGTCGTGGCGCAGTCCATCCGCATCGGCGGCGACGAGTTCGACGAGGCGATAATCGCCCACGTCAAGCGCGAGTACAACGTGCTCGTGGGCGAGCGCACCGCTGAGGAGATCAAGTTCGAGATCGGCTCGGCCCATCCGCTGCCCGAGGAGCTCGACGTCGAGGTCCGCGGTCGCGACCTGCTCACCGGGCTCCCCAGGACGATCCAACTCTCGTCGGAGGAGATCCGCACAGCGGTCGAGGAACCGACGCAGGCCATCGTCCAAGCCATCAAGGCGACTCTCGAAGAGACGCCGCCGGAGCTGTCCAGCGACATCATGGAGTACGGTATCGTGCTCACCGGCGGAGGCGCCCTGCTCAAGGGGATGGACGAGAGGTTGCGAATGGAGACGGGGATGCCCGTGCACGTCTCCGAGAACGCGCTCATCAACGTCGTTCTCGGTTCGGCGATGGCCCTCGAGGAGATCGACGTCCTCAAGAAGGTCCTGACGGTCTCCCGCTAGGGAGCGTCCGCCGAGATGCGCCTGGCAGACACCGACACGAGGAAGGGGAGCCCGGCGCTCCTCGCCGTTCTCGTAGTCGTGTCGCTCGTCGTCACGACGGTCTACTTCCGCGAGGGCCCTCGCGGGCCTCTGCGCCGTGCCCGGACGATGGCGCTTGCGGTCTCTCGCCCGCTGCTCGCGGTCGGCGACGGCGTGACCGCTCCGTTCCGCGCGGTGCGCGGCTTCTTCGCGGGCATGGGCGCGTCGCGTTCGGAGATCGAGACCCTGCGACGCCAGAACGCCGAGTTGCGCACGCGTCTCGCCTCGCTCGAGGAAGCGCGCCAGGAGAACGACCGGCTGAGGGCCCTCGTGAACTTCGCCGAGGCGAAGAAGTTCGCCTCTCTCGGCGCTCGGGTGATCGGCCGCCCGACCGACCCGTGGATCGGCGTCGTCACCATCGACCGTGGGACCGCCGACGGCATCCGGAGCGGGATGCCCGTGCTGGCGGCGCAGGGGCTCGTCGGGCAGGTCCTGGACGTCTCGCGCCACATTGCGCGCGTGCGCCTGATCACCGACCAGGAGAGCGGCGTCGCGGTCCTGGTGCAGTCGACGCGCGCCGTCGGCGTCGTCCGCGGGTCGATCGACCGCCGCCTCTCGCTCGACTTCGTCGACGCCTCGACCCTTCCGACCGTTGGCGACGTCGTGGTCACCTCCGGTCTGGGCGGCGTATACCCGAAAGGCATCGTCGTGGGGGACGTGACCGACGTCGAGAGGCAGCGGGGCGATCTGTATCCGACCGTCGGAGTGCGCTCGAGGGTCCCCATCGATCTCATCGAGGAGGTCCTCGTGCTGATAGGGCCGTCCGTCTCGACCGGGGGTGGGGGAGAATGAGCGGTGTCGCGGGTCGCGTCGCGCTCGGTGTGCTCCTCGCCGTCACGCTGCAGCTGGTGATCGGCTCCCACCTGACGATCGCTGGTGTCGTCCCCGATCTCCTGCTCGTGGCGACGGTGACCGTGGCTCTCGCGTCCGGCTCCAGCGCGGGCGCGGTCGCGGGTTTCGCCGCGGGCGTGCTGGCGGACCTCATCGGCAGCGGACCCTTCGGCGCGTCGATGCTCGTCATGACGGTCGTGGGCTACCTCGCGGGTTCGCTCCAGGCGAGCCTGTTCGCCGAAGGATGGCTCGCTCCCGTGACCGTCGTGCTCACGGCGAGCCTGCTGAAGGAGGCCTCGTACGGCCTGCTGCTGGGAGTGCTCGGCGTGGGGGGCCCGTTCTGGCGGACGCTCTCGCGGGTCGTGCTCCCGACAGCGGCGTATACGACCATCGTGGCGGTGATCGTCTACCCGTGGGTGTCGCGGCTCCTGCGCCGCGAGCGATCGGTCGCGACTCTCGGCCGGCTATGACCACGTTCCGCGATCGTCTCAAGCCCCGCTTCGCCGCTCTCGGCGTCGTGGTACTCGTCGTCTTCGGCAGCCTTCTCGTCCGCTTGTGGGCGATGCAGGTGGTCGCGGGCGATGCTTTCGCCCGCCAGGCGGAGAACAACCGTATCCGCGAGATCACGGTCGACGCGCCTCGCGGCCGGATCCTCGACCGCAAGGGCCGTCTCCTCGTGTCGAACCGTGCCGTCCTGGGAGTGACGCTCGATCCCTCGAGCGACGCGGTGAGGGGCCTTGTCGCCCTCGCTCAGAACTCCGACAAGACCGACGATCCCACGCCGGCGCAGCTGGCGAAAGCGCTCGGTCCGCTCGCCGCGCGTCTGAAAGTGACGCCCGCTGTCGTCTTCGAGCGGCTGCTCACCTCGAAGGTCGAGGCCCACAAGCCGCGCGTCGTCGCCATCGACGTGCCGATCGCCACGGTGAGCTACATCCTCGAACACCAGCCGGACTTCCCGGGAGTGGGCGTGGAGGAGCTCGGGGTGCGGCAGTACCCGTTGGGGAGCCTGGCGGCTCACGTCCTCGGTTACACGGGCGAGATCTCCGAGCAGCAGCTCGCCGATCCCGACCTCTCCGGCTACCATCTCGGCGACGTCGTGGGCAAGACCGGCGCCGAGCGCCAGTTCGAGAGCGTTCTCCAGGGCGACAAGGGAGTGCGGCACATCGAGGTCGACGCGGCGGGCCGGTTGCGGCGCGTCGTCGACAGGACCGACCCCATCCCCGGCCGGGACGTCGTGCTCACCCTCGACATCGACATCCAGCGCATCACCGAGGAGGCTCTCGCTGGGGCGCTCTCGGAGGCACGTCGCCAGAGGTTCTACAAGGCGCGCTCGGGCGCCGCGGTCGTCCTCGACGTGAAGACGGGCGAGGTGCTCGCGATGGCGAGCGCCCCGACCTACGATCCCGCGCTGTTCATCGGTGGCATCGGGTCCGTCGAGTGGAAACGCTTGAACGCGCCGAACAGCGAGTACCCGCTCAACAACCGGGCGATCATGTCCGCGTATCCGCCGGCCTCGACGTTCAAGGCGATCACGGGGCTGGCCGGGCTGCAGAACAAGATCACGAGCGAGTACCGGCTCTACGATTGCGCGGGGCGCTGGACCGCGATGGGCGAGCAGTGGCCCAAGTGGTGCTGGAAGCGCACCGGGCACGGCTCCATCGATTTCGCGAACGGTATCGAACAGTCCTGCGACACGGTCTTCTACGAGATCGGCTACGCGTTCTACAAGAAGCCCGGTGAGAAGTTCCAGGCTTTCGCCCGGGCGAGCGGTTTCGGGAGCGTCACCGGGATCGACCTTCCCGGAGAGGTGCCGGGGCGTGTCCCCGACGCCGCCTGGAAGCGGGCCTTCAACAAGGACTATCCCGAGTACCGCACGTGGCTGCCGGGCGACACCGTGAACATGGCGATCGGGCAGGGCGACCTGCTGGCCACGCCGTTGCAGCTCGCGGCCGGGTACGCGGGGATCGCGAACGGCGGCCGGGTCATGCAGCCGCACGTGATGCGCAGGGTCCTAGACTCGGCCGGCAAGACCGTGCTCGTATCGCGCTCGAAGGTCGCGTACCGCATACCGGCGTCGGCCGGGGTCCTCGGTGTCATGCGTCGCGGGCTCGTGTCGGTGACGGAGAACGGCACGGCCAAGGGCGCCTTCCGGGGATTCAAGGCGACCGTCGCCGGCAAGACCGGCACGGCGGAGGTCCGCGGCAAGGACGACTACGCGCTGTTCGCCGCGTATGCGCCCGCCGAGTCCCCGCGCTACGCGGTCGTGGTCATCATCGAGCAAGGCGGACACGGTGGTTCGGTCGCCGCGCCCGCGGCTCGCCGGATCATCGCGAAGCTGCTGGGGCTGCCGACGACCGCCGTCCGCGCGACGGACGCATCGAGGTAAGGCGGACATGGAGAAATCGACTTCTCGGCGAGTACGCGACGCGGTCAACGCGCCGCTGCTGCTCTGGGTGGCGCTCCTCGTGGTCTTCGGGACCGTCGTCGTAGCGTCGGCGCTGCCGGAGGGCGCGGTCGGCGAGTCTATGCTGCGCAGGCACGTCGCGGGCATCCTCGTCGGGCTCGTCCCGCTCGCCGTGGCTTGGTCGTTCGACTACACGCAGTTCGAGCACTGGCTCGGTCCGCTCGCCGTGTTCGGCGCCATCCTCGTCGTGTCGCCGAGGATCCCCGGCCTGGGAGCGAGCGCGAAGGGCGCCACGTCGTGGCTCCAGATAGCTGGCGTGCGCCTGTTCCAGCCCTCCGAGCCGGCCAAACTCGTGATGATAATCGTGCTTGCCGCGGTGATCGCGCACTACAGGGGGCGCATCGACACACCCAAGGACGTCGCTCGCGTCATGGGCTTCCTCTTCGTCCCGCTCGCGCTCATCCTGGTCCAGCCCGACCTCGGCACAGGGCTGGTCTTCGTCGCCATCGCCATGGGGATGTTCCTCGTCGGCGGACTGGGCCTGCGCTGGTTCGCGGTCTTCGCCGTGGTCGGCGCGCTCGGCGTGCTGCTCGTGCTCAACACGCACATGCTCAAAGGTTACCAGGAGGACCGGCTGCTCGTCTTCGTCGACCCGACGCGCGACCCGCGCGGCGCCGGCTACAACCTGGCGCAGTCGAAGATCGCGATCGGCTCCGGCGGCCTGACCGGCAAGGGGCTCGGCTCGGGCACGCAATCGAACCTCGACTTCGTTCCCGAGAGGCACACGGACTTCATCTTCGCGGTCCTGGGGGAGGAACTGGGCTTCGTCGGGGTCGCGGGCTTGCTCGCGCTCTATCTCCTGCTGCTCGTCACGGCCCTGGACGTCGCCACGTCGTCACGCGACCTCATGGGAGCGCTCATCGTCGCGGGGGTCATCAGCATGTGGACTTTCCAGATACTGGAGAACATCGGGATGACGGTGGGGATGATGCCCATCACGGGCATCCCGCTGCCGTTCATGAGCTACGGCGGTTCTTTCATGGTCACGAACCTGGCCGGAACGGGTATGCTGCTGTCCGTGTGGTCGCGCCGCTACGGCACCTGACGGGCGCGACGGAAAGGACCACCGTGGGCCTCCCTATCGATCCGCGTGACCTGCTACGTTCGGCGAAGCGCCTGAGCGAGGACCGCGACGCCGCGCTGACGTTCGAAGTGCTCGTCGAGGGAGACGCGCCCGACGCGCTCCTCGACGCGCTCCAGGCGGCCCTCGTGCCCCGTACGGCGAAGGCGCGCGTCGCCGTCGCCGCGCTCGGGGACGCGAAGCCGGCCGCGCCGGCGCCCGACGCGCTCGTGCTCGTGCTCGGTTCGGGCGCCGCCGCCGCGGTCTCGGCGGCCGACGACGCGCGCCGTCGGGGCGTGCCGGTCGCCGTGGTCGCGCTGCGCGAGGACGCCGAAGCGCTCGCGGCGTCGCTCGGCGAGCCCATCGAGGACGTCATCGCGTGCGATTCCGCCGATCGCGCGGTAGAGCTGCTCGCCCGGTGGTTCGTCGACCGGGTACCGGAGAAGCGTCTCGCCGTCGCGCACAACTTCACCTTCGTCCGGCGCGCGGTCGCCGGCACCTTCGTGCGCGCCACCGCCTGGCAGAACGGCGCGATCGGCGCTGTCGCGATCATCCCCGGCGCCGACCTTCCACTGATGACGGCGAACCAGGCGAAGATGCTCCTCCAGATCGCCGCTGCTTACGGGCAGCCTCTGAGCGCCGAACGCGTGCGGGAGCTGGCGGTCGTCGTCGGGGGTGGCTTCACGCTGCGCGCGGTCGCCCGGCAGTTCGTCGGGCTCGTCCCGGGATTCGGCTGGGCGGTCAAGGGCGGCATCGGATACGCGGGCACGGTCGCGATGGGCGAGGCCGCTATCGCCTACTTCGAGCAGGGAGCGGACCTTCGCGCGGTCACCCGCCGCGTTCTCAAGGTCCGTGCCAAGGCCATAGGCGACGGGATCTCGGATGACGGTCCGTCCGCGGGCTGACCTGTGGCCGCGGCTCGAGCCGCTGCTCTCGGGGGTCGAGCGGCCCGCGCGATACGTCGACCGCGAGTGGGGCGCGCGCCACGATGAGTCCGAGTACGTCGTCGGTCTCGTCTACCCGGACACCTACGAGCTAGGCATGGCGAATTCCGCGCTCGCGATCCTCTACGAACGGCTGAACGCGCTGCCGGGGGTCTCGGCCGAGCGCGCCTACGTGCCATGGGTCGACATGGCTTCGGCGCTGCGCTGTGCCGGCGTCCCGCTCCCCACGCTGGAATCGTGCGCGCCGCTTCGAGACTGCGATCTCGTCGGGATCACCCTGCCCTACGAGCTCACGTACACGAACGTGCTGGAGGTCCTCGACCTGGCGGGGATCCCCCTGCGCGCCGCCGATCGCGGCGCCGGAGATCCGTTCGTGATCGGAGGCGGGCCCTGCGCCTTCCAGCCGGAGCCCGTCGCACCCTTCTTCGACGCGATACTCCTCGGCGACGGCGAGGAGGCGGTCGTCGATATCGTCGAGGCCCACCGCAAGGCGCTGTCCTCCGGCGCCACTCGCGAGTCGACGCTGCGCGTGCTCGCCGAGGTCCCCGGCGTCTACGTGCCGTCTCTGCACCTGCCGGGTAGCGCCGCCGTCGTGTCGAAGCGCGTGCTCGCCGACCTCGCGGCGACGCGGGCGCCGGTGTGCCCGGTCGTGCCGTTCGTCGAGGCCGTGCACGACCGTGCGACGGTCGAGGTCCTGCGCGGTTGCAGCAGGGGCTGCCGGTTCTGCCAGGCGGGGATGGTCTATCGCCCCGTCCGGGAGCGGTCGGCGGACGGGATCGTGCGCGACGTCATGGCCGCGCTCGCGTGCACGGGCTACGAGGAGGTCTCGCTGACCTCGCTGTCGACGACCGACCACTCTCGCATCGAAGAGGTGCTCCGCCGCCTGACCTCGAGGCTGCGCGGCATGGGCGTGACCGTCTCCCTCCCGTCGTTGCGCGTCGACTCGTTCGGCATCGAGCTGGCGCGGCTGGCGTCGGGAGGCGGGCGCAAGAGCGGGCTCACGCTCGCTCCGGAGGCGGGCACGCAGCGCCTTCGCGACGTCGTGAACAAGAACGTGTCGGAGGAGGACCTCATCGACGCGGTGAGGGCCGCCGTCGGCTCCGGCTGGAGAAGGGTGAAGCTCTACTTCATGATCGGCCTTCCCACGGAGACCGACGAGGACGTCGCCGCCATCGGCTCTCTCGTCTCCCGCGTTGTCGCGACGGCGCGCGCTCAGGTGGCGCCGGGCGAGCGGGGAGCGCTGCGCATCGCTGTGTCCGTGTCGACGTTCGTCCCGAAGGCGCACACGCCGTTCCAGTGGGAGGTCCAGCCCGGTCTCGAGGAGATACGCCGCCGCCAGGGAGTCTTGCGCGACGCGATGCCCCGCAAGGGGGTCGAGCTCTCGTGGCACGACCCGGAGGTCTCGTTCCTGGAGGCGGCCTTCGCCCGCGGCGGGCGCGAGCTGTCCGACGTCGTCGAGGCCGCGTGGCGCGCCGGCGCTGTCTTCCAGGGGTGGAGCGACCACTTCTCGCTGCCGAGGTGGGTCGCCGCGTTCGAGAAGTGCGGACTCGACGCCAAAGAAGCGGCGTCCGCGGTCCGCGTCCCCGGCACCGCACTCCCGTGGTCGCACCTGTCGGCCGGTCTCGACGAGGTCTTCCTCCTCGAGGAGCGCGAACGCGCGCTGCGTGGCGAGCGCACGGGCGACTGCGCGGCCGAGGGATGCGTGGAGTGCGGTGTGTGTCCCGCGCTCGGCGCGGACGTGCGCATCGAGGGCGAGCGCCGTGGGTAACGGGCTGTTCCGTCTCAGGATCTGCTTCTCGAAGACGGGGCGTCTGCGCTGGTTGGCGCACCTGGAGGTCGTGCGCGCGTTCGAGCGCGCGGTGCGCCGGGCCCCACTGGAGTATGCTGTGACGCAAGGGTTCAACCCGAAGCTGCGGATAGCCTTTGGGCCGGCGCTGCCGGTCGGTACGGCCGGCGAGCGCGAGTGGGCGGATGTCTGGCTCACTCGGCACGCGCCCGCCGCGGGGCTGCTCGAGAGGCTTCGGGAGGTGTCGGCGCAGGACCTGGCGCCGATCCAGGCGGGGTTCGTGGCACCGGGCGGGGCGTCTCTCTCGGCGGTGCTGACGGTGGCTAGATACGAGGTCGTCGTGGAAGGGGACGATATCGGCAAGGACCGGATGCAAGCGGCGCTGGACGCGGTGCTCGCGACCGGCGAGCTGGCGGTGGAACACAAGGGCAACACCAAGGTTTTCGGTCTCGCGCTCAGTCTCCCGGAGGAGCCCAGCGCGAGCACCGTCGAAGGGCGGACGGTGGTGCGCGTCACGACGCGCATCGGCGAGCACGGCTCGCTCCGCCCCGAAGCCCTCGTGACCGCCTCGATCGCCCGTGCGGGACTCGCAGGCGCCGTCCGATCGGTGGCGCGGACAGACCTGCTCGTCGAATGTGAGGACGGGGTCGCGCGTCGCCCGTTGTGACGGGAGTCGCGACCGATGACGGTCACAGTGCGCGAGATGCTCATCTCGCACGACATGAGCGAGACGCGCGTCGCCCTGCTCGAGGACGGCAAGCTCGTCGAGCTCTACATCGAACGGCCCAAACGCTCGGTGGTGGGCAACGTCTACCTGGGCAGGGTCAAGGACGTCCTGCCGGGGATGCAGGCGGCATTCGTCGACATCGGGCTGGAGAAGAACGCCTTCCTCTACGTCGACGAGGTCGTGGCGCCCGAAGGCTTCGAGGACGTGCCGCGCCGGGACATCCAGCAGCTGCTCAAGCCCGGGCAGCAGGTGATGGTGCAGGTCCTGAAGGACTCGATGGGCACGAAGGGCTCTCGCATCACCACCGAGATCTCACTCCCGGGGCGCTTCCTCGTGCTGATGCCGTTCTCCGAGTTCGTCGGTGTCTCGCGCAAGCTTCCCGAGGAGGAGCGCGACCGCCTCTACGAGATCGTCGCCCCGCTGGTCCCGCAAGGGCTGGGCGTCATCGTGCGCACCGCCGCTCAGGGCAGCTCCGCGCGCGACGTCGCTTCCGACATGGAGTTCCTGCTGCGCCTGTGGAAGCGCGTTCGACACCAGGCGAAGGAGGGGCTGGCCCCCGAGGTCGTCTACACGGAGATGGACCTTGCGCTGCGCCTCGTGCGCGACGTCTTCAACGAGGACTTCCGCCGGCTGATCATCGACGACAAGCAGGTCTTCGAGAAGGTCGTCTCCTTCCTCAAGAAGACGTCGGGCGAGCTCGTGCGTCGCGTCATGTTGCACAAGGAGCGCGTGCCGCTCTTCGACTTCTTCGACCTGCAGCCGACGATCGACTCGGCGCTCTCGCGCTCGGTCGAGCTGCACAGCGGCGGTCACGTCAACGTCGACCGGACCGAGGCGCTGACGGCCATCGACGTGAACACGGGCAAGTTCGTCGGGAAGCACAACCTCGAGGAGACGATCCTGCGCACGAACCTCGAGGCGGCGGACGAGGCCGTCCGCCAGCTGCGCCTGCGCGACATCGGCGGGATCATCGTCATCGACTTCATCGACATGGAGGAATCCAGGCACCGCACGGAGGTCTTCGCGCGGCTCAATCGCGCGCTCGAGGCCGACCGCACGAAGACGCGCGTGACCGAGATCAGCCGCCTCGGGCTCGTCGAGATGACACGGAAGAACGTCACCGAGGGCCTCTACGGGATCCTCACCGAGCAGTGTCCGTGCTGCCACGGGGAAGGCCGCGTCCTCTCCGACGTCACGAAGCGGATCATGGTCGTCCGCCGCATGCGCGAGATCCTCGAGGGAGGCCGCTCGCCCGCGTACCTGTTCGGGCTCCATCCGGAGACGTACGCCCTGGTCAGGGCGCCGGGCCAGAACGCGATAGCGACGCTTCGCGCCGAGACGGGCAAGCAGGTCGAGATCGTCACCGACCCAGACACCGAGCCCACGGGGGTGAGCATCCTCATCGAGGGGAAGGCCGGACTGTTGAAGCGGGCGCTCGAGTAGGCTGCGGGCCGTTTGACGTGCAGGAGAGCAGGTGCTAGCATTTCCCCTCGCGTATCCACCCGAGAGTGAGGCTTCAAGGATGTATGCTGTCGTCGCCACCGGCGGGAAGCAGGTCAAGGTAGAAGAGGGGTCCGTCACCGTCGTCGAGAAGCTCGACGTGCCGGTGGGCGGGACACTCACCCTGCCTGCGATCTTCGTTGCCGACGGGGAGGGCATCCACGTCGGTGCCGGCGCCGCGAACGCGGCCGTCACCGTCGAGATAGTCGAGCATTTCAAGGGCGAGAAGTCGGTCATCTTCAAGTTCAAGAAGCGCAAGGGCTACAAGCGCCTCAAGGGACATCGCCAGAACCTCACCAAGATCCTCGTGACGGGCATCGCGCTCGACGGCGCGAAGCCGGCGAAGGCCGCGAAGGCGAAGGCCGAGCCGAAGGCGCCCGCAGCGAAGAAGCCGGCAGCCGCGAAGAAGGCTCCCGCCGCGAAGAAGCCGGCCGCGAAGAAGCCGGCGGCAGCCGCCAAGAAGCCGGCAGCCGCGAAGAAGCCGGCAGCCGCGAAGAAGCCGGCCGCGCCGAAGAAGGCCCCGGCCGCCAAGAAGCCGGCCGCAGTGAAGAAGGCCCCGGCCGCGAAGAAGCCGGCGGCCGATGAGAAGCCGAAGCGCGCCACGCGCAGCAAGAAGGCGGACGCCGAGGGCTAGCGCCCTTCTTTTCCGGATCTGGAAGGCAGGTCGTAGGTCATGGCCCACAAGAAAGGTCTCGGCTCGACGAAGAACGGCCGCGACTCCAAGTCGAAGCGACTCGGGGTCAAGCGGTTCGCCGGCCAGGTAGTGACGGCCGGGTCGATCCTCGTGCGTCAGCGCGGCACCGCGCTCAAGCCCGGCAACAACGTCGGCCTCGGCCGCGACGACACGCTGTTCGCGCTCATCGACGGCGTCGTCGATTTCACGCGCGGCAAGGACCGCCGCGTGCACGTGCGACCGGCGGAGGCCTAGCCGCCGACCGTCCTCGAAGAAGCGAAGATGACCTCGACGGCCCTCCGCGCCAACCGGCTGGAGGGCCGTCGCGTCGTCAGGCAGGTGGGACATGTTCGTCGATGAGGCCAAGATAAACGTCAAGGCGGGCAACGGCGGCGCGGGCTGCACGTCGTTCCGGCGCGAGGCGCACGTGCCCAAGGGCGGTCCCGACGGGGGCAGCGGCGGTCCCGGCGGGGATGTCGTCTTCGTCGCCGACCCCGGACTCTCGACGCTGCTCGACTTCCACCGCAAGCGTCACTTCCGCGCCGAGCGCGGCACGCACGGGAAAGGCGACCGCCGCATCGGCGCCCGAGGCGAGGACCTCGTGCTCAAGGTGCCGGTGGGCACGACCATCCTCGAGGACGACGGCACGCCCATCGCCGACCTCGCGCATTCCGGCGACAGCGCCGTCGTCGCGAAGGGCGGGCGCCCAGGGCGCGGCAACATCCACTTCGTCACTCCCACGCGCCGAGCGCCGGCCTTCTCGGAGCTCGGCGAGCCGGTCTACGAGCGGTGGATCCGTCTCGAGCTCAAGCTGCTCGCCGACGCGGCGCTCGTCGGCTTCCCGAACGTCGGGAAGTCGTCGCTGATCGCGCGCATGAGCGCGGCGCGGCCCAAGATCGCCGACTACCCGTTCACGACGCTCGTTCCCAACCTCGGCGTCGTCTCCGCCGGCGAGAGGTCGTTCGTCGCCGCCGACGTGCCCGGGCTCATCGAGGGCGCGAGCGAGGGCGCAGGTCTCGGCCACGCCTTCCTGCGCCACATCGAGCGCACGGCGCTGATCATGCACGTCGTCGACCTCACGGGAGGTCACGAAGGCCGCGACGTGCTTCACGACCTCGATGTCATCGACGCGGAGCTCGCCGCGCACGCGAGCGAGCTGGCCACACGTCCGCAGGTCGTCGTCGGCAACAAGTCGGACGTCGAAGGTACCGATGACGCGTCGCGGCTGCTCGCCACGCATTGCGAGGAGGCTGAGCGGCCGTACTTCGAGGTCTCGGCGGTCACCGGCGCCGGGCTCGACGCTCTCAAGCTCTTCGTCGCCGAGAGCGTGCACGAGCTGCGCGAGGCCGCGGCGAGCGAGGAGCACGTCGCCCCGACGGTCTACGGGCCTCGCGACGACCGCAGCTTCCGCGTCGAGAACCTCGGGGGTGGGCGGTTCGCCGTGCTGGGCACCCACATCGAGCGCATGGTGATCATGACCGAGATGGGCAACGAGGAGGCCGTCGCCTATCTCCAGCACGGTCTCGTCCGTGCCGGCGTGGAGAAGGCGCTCGCCGACGCTGGCGCCGTCAACGGCGACTCGATCGAGATCGGGCCGGTCTCGTTCACCTTCGACGGCATCGACGCTCCTCCGATACTAGAGCGCGCCGACGACTGATACGATGGGCTCCAGGAGGAACGGCAGAGGTGGGGTAGTGAGCAGCCGGACGATCGTCATCAAGCTCGGGAGTTCCACGGTCACGGGGCCCGACGGCCGTGTGGACGTGGCGTACCTGAGCTCGCTCGCGGGGCAGGTTGCCCGCGTGCGCGAGAGCGGCGACCGGGTCGTCGTGGTGACCAGCGGCGCGATCGCCGCGGGAGTCGACGCGCTCGGTCTCGCCTCGCGTCCCTCCGACATGCCCGGCCTGCAGGCCGCGGCCTCCGTCGGCCAGGTGCGCCTGATCGGCGCCTACAAGCAGGCCTTCTCCGAGGCCGGCATACCGACCGGACAGGTGTTGCTCACCCGCCACGAGCTGGGGCATCGCCCCTCTTACGTGAACGCATGCCAGACGCTCGAGAGGCTGCTGGGGATGGGCGTCGTGCCGGTCGTGAACGAGAACGACACCACCGCCGTGGACGAGATCCGCATGGGAGACAACGACCAGCTCGCTGCGCTCGTCGGCATCATGGTCCAGGCGGACCTGGTGGCGCTGCTCACCGACACCGAGGGGCTCTATTCCTCCGATCCTCGCACAGACGAGGACGCGAGCCTGGTCGCGCGCGTGGAGACGCTCACAGACGACGTCGTGGCGGCCGCGGGCGGCTCGGGAAGCGACGTCGGCTCGGGCGGCATGGCCACCAAGCTCGAGGCCGCGCGCGTGGCGATGAAGGCGGGCATCCCGCTGGTGGTCTGCGACGGGCATCGTCCCGACGTGGTCGTCGACGCGGCGGCGGGCGAGCCCGTGGGAACGTACTTCTGCGAAGGCGCGGAGTCGATCGCCGGACGAAAGCTGTGGATCGCGTACGGGAGCCCGGTGAAGGGCACCGTCGAGATAGACGACGGCGCACGCGACGCGCTGTGTTCGCGCGGGAAGAGCCTGCTCCCGGCGGGTGTCGTCGCGACATCGGGGAGCTTCGCCGCCGGGGACGCCGTCGACCTCGTCGACGCACGGGGCAAGGTCGTCGCGCGCGGGCTGAGCGCGATCTCCCGTGAGGACCTCGACCGCGTCAAGGGGATGAAGACTTCGGAGATATCGAAGATGATCCCGGATTGGGACGGCGGCGAGGTTGTCCATAGGGACTGCCTAGTCATACTGTGAGGTAACCGCGAACGGTAGGAGGGTAGAAATGTCCGAAGTGCTCGATCTCGCCCTCGCCGCCCGCGAGGCCTCACGCAAGCTCGCGGTGACCTCGAGCGACCAGCGCAACCGCGCGCTGCTCTCGATGTCGCACGCGCTGCTCACGCGCCAGGAGGAGATACTCGCCGCCAACGAGGCCGACGTCGCCGCGGCGCGCGTGAAGAACACCGCGGCCCCGCTCGTCGACAGGCTGGCGCTCGATCCCGCGCGCATCAAGTCGATGGCCGAGGCGCTCAAGGCGCTCTCGATCCTGCCCGACCCCATCGGCGAGCTCGTGCGCGGCTCGCGTCTGGCGAACGGCATCTGGCTCCAGCAGGTGAGAGTGCCCATCGGCGTCGTCGCGATGATCTACGAGGCGCGCCCGAACGTGACCGTCGACGCGGCGGGGCTTTGCGTGAAGACCGGCAACGCGGTGATCCTGCGCGGCGGCTCGATGGCCGCGAACTCGAACGCGGCGCTCACGCGCGTGCTGCAGTCCGCCGCGGTCGGCGCCGGGCTGCCCGAGACGTGCGTGCAGTCGGTGCTCTCCACCGATCGCGAGGCCGCCGAAGAACTGATGCGCCTGCACGGCTACATCGACGTGCTCATCCCACGCGGCGGCGCCGGCCTCATCCGTAGTGTCGTCGAGAACGCGAAGGTCCCGGTCATCGAGACGGGCGTGGGCAACTGCCACATCTACATCCACAGCGGCGCGAACGCCGAGATGGCCAAGCGCATCGTCGTGAACGCGAAGGTGCAGCGCCCGGGCGTGTGCAACGCCGCCGAGAGCATCCTGTGCGACGCGGACGTCTACGAGACGATCCTGCCGCCCGTGCTCAAGGCGCTCGAGTCGGAGGGCGTGACCATCTACGCCGACGACCGCACGCGCTCTCTCGGCGCGGTCATGCGCATCGAGGCCGCGACCGAGGAGGACTGGGCGACCGAGTATCTCGACCTGAAGATATCGTGCAAGATCGTCAGCGGCCTCGACGAGGCGATCACCCACATCAACACGTACGGGACGAAGCATTCCGAGGCGATCGTCACCGGCGACTACGAGGCGGCGAAGCGCTTCCTCGACGAGATCGACGCGGCGGCCGTGTACGTGAACGCCTCGACGCGCTTCACCGACGGCGGCGAGTTCGGCCTTGGCGCCGAGATCGGCATCTCGACCCAGAAACTCCACGCCCGCGGCCCGATGGGCCTCGAGGCGCTGACGACCACGAAATTCATGGCGATGGGGAGCGGTCAGATCCGGACGTGAGGAAGAAACCGCGCCTCGGGATCATGGGTGGGACGTTCGATCCCATCCATTTCGGCCACCTCGTGGCGGCCGAAGAAGCGCTCGTCCAGTTCAACCTGGACCGGGTGGTCTTCATGCCCACGGGGCGTCCCGCCGCGAAGCTCGAGCAGCCCGTGACCTCGCCCGAGCACCGCTACCTCATGACCGTCATCGCCACCGCGGCGAACCCCGATTTCGAGGTCTCGCGCATGGAGATCGACCGGCCGGGGCCGACGTTCACCGCCGACACGATGGCCGAGATGCGCCGCTCGCTGGGACCCGCCGCCGAGCTCTACTTCGTGTCGGGCGCCGATGCGGTGTGGGAGATCCTCACGTGGAAGGACGCCGAGCGCCTGGGGAACCTCTGCTCGTTCATCGCGGCCACGCGCCCCGGATACGACCTCGCGGGCTTCGAGGAGCGCCTGAAGGCCCTCTCGTGGGCTCCCAGGGTCGACATCATCGAGGTGCCCGCGCTCGCCATCTCCTCGACCGACATCCGCGCCAGGGTCTCGCAGCGGCGTCCCGTGCGTTACCTGCTGCCGGAGCCGGTCGCCGCGTACATCGCGAAGAACCGGCTCTACGGGAGGGCGGGCTGACATGGCGCCCGACGTAGCGAGCGTGCGGGCGATGCTGCGAGAGAAGCTCGCGGAAGACGACGTCGCGCACTGCGACCGTGTCGCGGAGACCGCCGCGCGCCTGGCGCGCGCGTACGGCGTCGACGAGGACGCGGCGCGCATGGCGGGCTCGCTGCACGATGTGGCGCGCAGGCGCGACGGTGCGGTGCTGCTGGGCGACGCGGTGCGCCTCGGGCTGCGGATCACCGACGCCGACCGCGACGTGCCGTACCTGCTGCACGCGCGCGTGGGCGCGGCCGAGGCGGCCGAGCGCTTCCCCGACCTGCCGCGCGACGTTCTGGACGCGATCGCATGCCACACGCTCGGCGCGCGCTCGATGACGCCGCTGTCGATGGTCGTGCACGTCGCCGACATGATCGAGCCGGCCCGCGCCTACCCCGGCGTAGAGGTGCTGCGCGCCTCGGTCGGTCGCGTCGAGCTAGAAGAGCTGTTCAAGCTCGCCTACCAGCAGACGCTCGGGTACCTCGTGCGCGCGCGCCGGAGGATCCACCCGCACACCGTGACCGTCTACAACGCGCTGGTCGCGGAGGACCGGCCATGAGCCGCGAATCGCGCAGGCCGGCGAGGCGCGCGACCGGCGACCCGGTGCCGCGGCACCGTCGCGACGAGGACCTGCGGCCGGTCGCGGGGTATCGCGCGACGCGCCGCACGTCGAAGGCGGGGAGGGCCGCGCGCGTCGACCGGCAGCGCGAGCGCGTGCGCGTGAGGGTCGGCACCGGCGCGCGATTCGCCCGGGACGCGACCGTGCGCGCGATGCTCGCGGTGCTCGTGATCGTCGTGTCGTTCGCGGTCGTGATCGGCGTGCTGTGGGGATTCATCGCCGGCGTGAACTCGCTCGCCAGGTGGTCCGCCACCAAGAAGGCGGCGGAAGCCGTCCTGCCCAAGGCGCGCAAGGAACTCGCCCGCGACAACCTGCTCGTCATCGGCGTGAAGGACAGGCGCGCCATGGGCTTCATGGCGGTGCGCATCGACGGCAAGGAGAAGCGCGTCTTCGGCATCGCCGTGCCCGAGGGCGCGTTCATGGAGGTGCCCGGGCAGGGGTTCGAGCGCATCGGCGACTCGTACGCGAGCGGTCCGAAGGTCTCGATGGCGGCGGTGAGCAACTACCTCACGATCCCGTTCGAGCACTACGTGGTGGTCGACGCGTCGGTCTACACGGCGGCGCTGACGGGCCAATCGCTCAAGGGCGTGCTCGAGGCGGCGACAGCGAGCGATCACACGCGCACGAAGCTGCGTTCGCTGGAGTCGGTGCTCGACGGCATCTCCGGCAAGAACGTCGCGATAGTGCCGCTGCCGGTCAAGCCGATCACGATCGCCGACCAGACGTACTACGAGCCCCAGCGCAAGGAGGTCGCGGACCTGCTCTTCACGTGGTGGGGCGTGCGCCTCAGCGCGAGCGAGACGCGCACCCGCGTCATCCTCTACAACGGCACGGGCACGCCCGGGATCGCCGGGACCGCCGCGCAGGCGCTCATCAAGGCCGGCTACGTGGTCGTCGACACGAAGAACGCCGACAGGTTCGACTACGCCAAGACGCTCATCGTGCTCCAGCACACCGGCGCCGAGTGGCCGGCGAAGGGCGCGGCCGTGCGCAAGACGCTTCGCGTCGGTACGGTGACGACCCAGGAGTCCGACCAGGACGTCGCTGATATCATCATCATCATCGGGAAGGACTACGCGCCCGCTTCCGGCGGGTAGCGCACAAGAAGGAGGAGCCGAAGCTGGATATCCGCGGATACGCCCTGCTCGCCGCAGAGGCCGCGTCGGACAAGAAGGCCACCGACGTCGCCATGATCGACCTGCACGAGCTGCTCGTGATCACCGACTACTTCGTCATAGCCACAGGTAACAACGACCGCCAGGTCAAGACTATCGCCGAGGAGATCGAGAAGCGCCTGAAGGAGGCCGGGCTCCCGGCGATCGGCCGCGAGGGCGAGCAGCAGGCCACTTGGATCCTGCTCGACTTCGGCGACGTCGTGGTGCACGTCTTCCAGCCGGCCGAGCGCGAGTACTACCGCCTCGAGAAGCTCTGGGGCGACGCCCCCAGGGAGCCGCTGCCGCTCTCGATCGTGAACCCCAGCACGCCGACCGGGCCCGTCCTCGAGGACCTGCCCCAGGAGGAGCCCGTCTCGTGACGGAGCTGTTGCGGCGTCGCGGCGTCGAGGCCGCCCTCGTCGGCGTCGCGATGGTGTGGGGCACGACGTTCGTGATGGTCAAGGACGCTGTCGCGCACTACCCGCTCTACGCCTTCCTGGGGTGGCGCTTCGCCATCGCCGTCGTCGCGTTCTGCGCGATCTTTCCCCGCTCGCTGCGCCGGCTCGACGCCGGGACGCTGAGGGTCGGCGCGCTGGCGGGCGCCTTCCTCACGGCGGGATACGTCTTCCAGACGTGGGGGCTGCAGTCGACGACGGCGTCGAAGGCGGCGTTCATCACCGGGATGTTCGTGGTGATCACGCCTGCGCTGCAGGCCGTCGTGCTGCGGAGAGTGCCGCGCGCGGCCGCCATCGCGGGCGTGGCCGTGGCGGTGCCCGGCCTTTGGCTGCTCTCGGGCGGGGGAGTGAGCGGGTGGAACGTGGGAGACACGCGCGTGCTGCTGTGCGCGCTCGCGTACTCGGCGCACATGATCGTGCTCGGGGGAGCGGGTCACCACCACGATGTGCGCGCGCTCACGCTCGTGCAGCTCGCGGTGACGGCCGCGGTGTGCGGGACGATCTCGCTGGCGGTCGCTGAGAGGGCGCCGCTGCCGAGCGAGACGAGCCTGCTGACCGCGCTCGTCGTGACCGGCGTGCTGGCGTCGGCGGTGGCGTTCGCGGTGCAGACGTGGGCGCAGAGACATCTGTCGCCGACGCGCACAGCGCTGATACTGGTGACCGAGCCGGCATTCGGCGGGCTCTTCGGCTGGCTGCTCGCGGGCGACCGTCTGGGAGCGAGCGGCATGGCCGGCGCCGGGCTGATACTCGGCGGGATGGTGCTCTCCGAGGCGCTGCCGAGCCGGGCGCCGAAGGGCGCGGTAGGGCTCGAGCCGAGCCTGGAGGGTACGCCGATGGTGCTCGACGAGGAGTAGCGCGAGAGGCGCGCGGCCGTGATGCCTCAGAATAAAAGGTACTCGAGCGACTGATTCGTTGCCTCACAATAAAGGTACTCGACGTCGGACGCCTTCACCTCCTCTTTCCATCTCGGGTTCTTGCGGGCGTTGAGCTTGTAGAG